>NZ_JBSVXS010000022.1:0-75602 GCF_054070155.1 Pseudomonas sp. SDT291_1_S447 | reverse complement strand
GCTCACTCCTACATTTGGAATGCGTTCCCCTGTAGGAGTGAGCCTGCTCGCGATGCTTTTAGCGGCGAAACGCGGAGCCGGTGTGTTGCTCGGGCAATTGCGCCGCACCGTGAAACAGCTTCTCGCGCAGGCTGCCGGTGTCGTACGCGGTCTTGTACGACCCACGCCGCTGCAACTCGGGAATCACCAGCTCAATGAAATCGACATAGCTTTCCGGCGTAACAATCCGCGTCAAATTGAACCCATCAAGACCGGTCTCGGCGATCCATGACTCCAGCTCATCCGCGACTTGCTCAGGTGAGCCAACAACGGTGATGTAGCGGCCACCGAGGGCGTGCTGGTCAAGCAATTTGCGTCGGGTCCAGTCGTTGTTTTGCAGGTTCTTGGTCGCCGACTGAATGGCGTTGCTCTTCACGTACTGGATCGGTTCGTCGATCTCGTACTGGGAAAAATCGATGCCGGTGGAGGCGGAAAAATGCGCCACACCGGCCTCGGCGCTGGCGTAACTCAGGTACTCGGCGTGCTTGGCCCACGCGGCTTCTTCCGTCGCGCCGACAATCACGTTGAGGCCCATGAACACCTTGATGTCCTCAGGATTACGCCCGGCCGCCACGGCACTGGCGCGGACCTTGTCGACTTGAACCTTGGTCGACGGTTTGTTCTGGCCGCTGATGAACACACACTCGGCATGACGACCGGCGAACAGCAAACCGCGATCGGAGCTGCCGGCCTGAAACAGCACCGGCGTGCGCTGTGGCGAAGGCTCGCAGAGGTGATAACCCTCGACCTGATAGAACTCGCCTTTGTGCTCGACCTTGTGGACCTTTTCCGGTTGGGCGTAGATGCGCTGCTCGCGGTCATTGAGCACCGCGCCGTTTTCCCAACTGCCTTCCCAGAGTTTGTAGAGCACTTCCAGGTATTCGTCGGCCTGATCGTAGCGACGGTCATGCTCGACTTGTTCGCGCAGGCCCATGGCTTTGGCGGCGCTGTCGAGGTAACCAGTGACGATGTTCCAGCCGACGCGACCACGGCTCAGATGATCGAGCGTCGACATGCGCCGGGCGAACAGATACGGCGGCTCATAAGTGAGATTCGCGGTTAGACCGAAACCAAGATTTTTGGTCACGGCAGCCATCGCTGAAACCAGCAGCAGCGGATCGTTGACCGGCAACTGGATCGACTCTTTCAGCGGGACATCGACCGAGTTCTGATAGACGTCGTACACACCAACGATGTCGGCGATGAACAAGCCGTCGAACAGCCCGCGCTCCAGCAATTGCGCCAGTTCCGTCCAGTATTCGATGGTGTTGTAGCGCGTCGAGGTGTCACGCGGATGCGTCCACAGGCCATGGTTGATGTGGCCGATGCAGTTCATGTTGAACGCATTGAGCAAGATTTTTTTCTTCGCCATCAGATGGTCCCCCGCAGTGGCGGGTTTTCATCATTGAGGTAGTAATTGCCCACCGCGTGATACTTCCAGCGCACCGGGTCGTGCAGGGTGTGCACGCGCGCGTTGCGCCAGTGACGGTCGAGGCCATGTTCGATCAGCGTGGCCTGGCTGCCAGCCAATTCGAACAGCGTGCTGCCGGCGGCCAAAGAGATTTCAGTGCTGATCGCACGTGCTTCGGCGACGGCAATCGAAGCGGCGGCGACGGTTTCTGCGGTGGTCTCGGCTTGCGCCGCGTCGAGGAATTCGCCGGCGCGTTCCAGCAAGGCTTCCGTGGCGTGCAGACGAATGCTCAAGTGGCCGAAGCTCTTCAACGTCAGCGGATCTTCGGTGGCTTTGTCGTTGCCGGAATCGATCCACGGGCGCGTCTTGCTGCGCACAAAGTGCAGGGCATCTTCGTAGGCGGCGCGGGCGATGCCGGTGTCGATGGCGGCGTGAAGTATCTGCGCCAACGGGCCGACAGTGGTCGGGCGTTCGAAAGCGCTTTGAAACGGCAAAACGTCTTCGGTGGCTACATACACGTCTTCGAACACTACGGAGCCGCTGCCGGTGGTGCGCTGACCGAAGCCGCTCCAGTCGTCGATCACTGTCAGGCCTTTGCTGTCACGCGGGACGAAGGCCAGTTGCTGCACGCCGTTTTCATCGACAACCGAAGTCGGAATGCGCTGCGCGTAGATCGCACCGGTTGAATAAAACTTGCGGCCGTTGATGCGATAGCCGTCACCGTTGCGTTTGAGACTGGTGACGCGGTCGTGGGCGGTTTTTGTGCCCAATTCCGCCAGGGCATTGCCGAAGCGCTGGCCTGCAAGCACTTCGGCATACAGCCGTTGTTTTTGCGTGTGGCTGCCGTTTACGCGCAGCACTTCCAATGCATAAAAATGGTTTTGCGGAATCTGCCCGAGCGAGCCGTCAGCCTGAGCGATCAGGGCGATGACTTTGGCCAGGGTGACGTTGGACACGCCAGCGCCGCCGTATTCCTTGGGCACGCTGATGCCCCATAGGCCGGAGCGGGAAAATACATCGAGTTCCGGCAGTGGCAAGCGACGTTCACGGTCGCGCAGGGCGCTGTCGCGTTTGAAATCTTCGGCCAGATCGCTGGCGACGATCAGCGCTTGCTCATCGCTGGTGATGACCGCGACGTGATGGGAAAAAGTCATAGGTTTCTCCAGAGGTCTGGTCGTTAAATCCAGGAGTGACGAGCCGGTAAAGTGCCGTTGAGGCGATAGGCGCCGACCGCGTGATACTTCCAGCGCACCGGGTCGTGCAGGGTATGGACCCGGGCATTGCGCCAGTGACGGTCGAGGTTGAATTCGGCGAGGGTCGCGCGGCTGCCGGCCAGTTCGAAAAGCTTTTCGCTGGCCAGCAGCGAGATCTCGGTGGTCAGCACTTTCGCCTCGGCCACGGCAATGGATGCGCGAGCGGCGGACTCGGCGGTGAGCGGCGCGGCGTGCACTTGATCGAGCACCTTGCCGGCCTTGCGCAACAGTGCTTCGGCGGCGTGCAGTTCGATTTTCAGTTTGCCGATGTCAGCGATCACATAGAGGTCATCGCTGGCGCGATCAACCTTGGCGTCGATCCATGGCCGTGCGCGGGTTTTGACGAACTCGATGGCGTCGTCAATGGCGCCACGGGCGATGCCGGCGTCGATCGCGGCTTGAATCAGCTGCGACACCGCGCCTTGGGTGTTCGGGGTTTCGTTGATCTTCCAGTTGTCGACCACCAGGCTCGACTCGACGCGCACGTTGTTCAGCAGAATCGTGCCGCTGGCGGTGGTGCGCTGACCGAAGCCCGACCAGTCATCAACAATGCGCAAACCCGGCGTGCCGCGACGGACGAAGGCCAGCACTTGTTTGCCGTCATCGTTGAGTGCCTTGACCGCGACCCAGTGCGCGAACAGCGCACCGGTGGAATAAAATTTCTGGCCGTTGATCACGTAATCGTCGCCGTCGGCGGTGATCCGCGCTTTCAGTTCCAGGGTGTTTTTGGTGCCGCGTTCCGGGCCGGCATTGCCGATGCGCCAGCCTTCCAGAACACTTTGGAACAGCTGCTTTTTCTGCTCCTCGGTGGCGCTACCGAGCACCAGATTGATGATGCCGAACTGGTTCTGCGGGATCTGCCCCAGCGCCGGGTCGGCGGCGGAAATGATCGCGAACACTTCGGCCAAAGTGACAAAGGAAACCTGCGGGCCACCGTATTCGCGCGGGATGGCGATGCTGCCTAATCCGCTGCGGGTGAACTGCTCGATTTCCGACCACGGCAACTTGCGCTGGCGATCGCGTTTGGCGGCCTGCACGCGGGCGACTTGCGCCAGCTCATGGGCAGCCTTGATGGCTTGGGCGTCGTTGCGCAAGACCTGCGCGGGCAACAACAGTGGGGCGATGTCCAGATCCGACTGGACGTTTGCGTCTGCCAGACTGGACATCAGTGCCGCTCCTTGGCTGCACGCAATGCCCTGGCGATCTGCACTGGGGTGATTGTGTTCCGGACCATACTACCTACCTCACATCTCATGAAAAACGCCGCAAGAGTGCGGCGAACGAAAGAATGTCCGGTGGTCCGGTTCATATACCCTAAGCGTGTATAAATATTAAATAAACTAACTTTTAGGAATATGTATAGAAGGGGTGATGGTCGGGCTGGTTAAGAATTTTCAGGAGAGGGGGCTGAGCCCCCGCCACCACCAAAGCGCATCAGACTTTGCGCGATTCGGCCGCCTTGAGATCCTGCCTCAGAGGGACTTTCAGATAAGGATTTACACAGCCGATCTTCAAGGTGCGGGGCGGTGCCCAACGCGAGTTATTGCCGACTCGGTCTATGACGCAATAAGTCACGTCCAGCCGCAGATCCTCACCCGCTTCGACAATCACCGCTGGCGGTACCCAGACCTGAATCGGCAAGCCGATATCCGCGACAGTGATCGGCGCCAGATCCATGCGTACGTCGCCCCAGCGCAAGGTGATGGCGTCGTCCTCAGCCATGTTCAGGTACGGCTCGATGGTCAGCGGCACGCCGCGTTTGATCTGGTTCGGATTCACGCCCTGGCGGCGAATCGCGTCGGGAATGGTCACGGGGGCCAATTGCTGGTTTTCATCTGCGCTCAGCGTCGAGGGTTGCCCTCCGGGGCAGTCCAGTTTGACCTGCACGCGCGTCGCTGCCGACAGCGCCGGACCCTGACCGACCTGCATCACCCGGTAGTGAATGCGCGCGGTGCCGCTGGCGATGAAACTCTCCGGCACCCGCAGGCGTACCGCTGTGCCGACGTCATCGGCCGTCAGCACCCTGGAGGCGACATAGCATTTGTTCCAGAACAGCTCGATGAGGTCTCCGCTGTCCATATCGGGGTAGGGCGAGACCTCGACCAGAAAATGTGCGGCGGCGCTCAGATTGATGCCGGTTTTTTGCGCAGGCGCCAGGATCGGCGCTGCCAGTTCGGGGGTATGCGAAGTGCGGGTCATCGATTTCTCTCCTTGAAGCCTTGCAGCGAAGTCCGTTTCTGGAAGAACAAAAGACATGAATAAACTGGCAATAAAGCTTTGAACTTTTATTCAAGTTGGATACGGGTTGGTTGAACTAAGTGGTGCCGGTTGTCGACTAGATAAGAGTGCGCGGGATAAGCTGTCAATAGACGATATTAGTTAATTCATGAATTACGAATTAATCAGAAGTTTCCTACGTCGCTATGACCTCTTGCCTAGACCTATAAGTGAAATAAGCCACGGTGCCTCGGGCTTTTTGCCGGTTTTTGCGCAAGGTTTATTCGAGCACGGACAGGTCAGTCGGAGAGGAAGGCAGGCGGGTATTATCTGTTGCAGAACATATATATGTAGCGCTTCTGATAAGTTTTGTTCAGGTAGGGTGTTGGTTGATGCTGAAGTTGTATAGGGATAACTTCCATCCGTGGAAGTTTTCGATGGTGCAATGAAAGTTCTCAGGCGTGATTCAGAAACTTGCTGAGAAACTGTTTAGTGCGTTCTTCTTTCGGATTGGCAAACAATGCCTTGGCGTCGCCTTGTTCGACGATCACACCTTTGTCAAAGAACACTACACGGTTGGCCACATCGCGAGCAAAACCCATTTCGTGAGTGACAATCACCATGGTGCGTTTCTCTTCCGCCAGGCCTCGAATGGTCGCCAGCACTTCACCGACCAGTTCCGGATCGAGAGCCGAAGTCGGCTCGTCGAACAGGATCACTTCCGGTTCCATCGCCAGCGCTCGGGCAATCGCTACGCGCTGTTGCTGACCTCCGGACAGGCGACGCGGATAGGCGTCCTCCTTACCGGCAAGACCGACCTTGGCCAGCAGCTTCTTGCCCAGGCCAACAGCCTCGTCGCGCGGCATCTTCTTGACCACGATCGGGCCTTCGATGACGTTCTCCAAAGCGGTGCGATGGGGGAACAGGTTGAAGTTCTGAAACACGAAACCCACGTGCTGGCGCAGATTGCGCACCAAGCTTTGCTGCTGGTTCAGCGGGCGGCTGGTATCGATTTCGATATCGCCGACCTTGATCCGGCCGCTGGTGGGTTGTTCAAGGAAATTCAGGCAACGCAGGAACGTCGTTTTCCCCGAGCCGCTGGGGCCGATGATCGCGACCACCTCGCCTTCCTTGACCTCGAGGTCGATGCCGTTGAGCACGACTTGACCCTTGAATTGCTTGGTCAGTTTTTCCACGACAATCATCGGGTCAGGACTCCTGGTCATGCCGATTGACCCGCTCTTCCAACTTGTTCTGGAAGTGCGAAAGCACTGTGGCCAGAATCCAGTAGATCAGCGCGGCGGCAAGATACATGGTGAAGACTTCGAAAGTCCGGGCGGTAATCAACTGCGCCTGACGGAACAGTTCCGGTACTTGAATGGTGGCTGCCAGAGCGGTGTCTTTGACCAGTGAAATGAAGCTGTTGCCCAGCGGCGGCAACGCCGTGCGCATTGCTTGCGGCAGGATGGCCCGGCGCAGGGTTTGCGCGCGGGTCATGCCGATGCTCGCAGCCGCTTCCCACTGACCGCGCTCGATCGAGCCGATCGCGGCGCGGAGGATTTCACAGGCGTAAGCAGCCATGTTCAGCGAGAAGCCGATCAGCGCCGCTGGCAGCGGATCCAGTTCGAGACCCAATTGCGGCAAGCCGTAATAGATCACGAACAGTTGCACCAGCAGCGGCGTGCCGCGAAAGAACGACACGTAGATGCGTGCCAGCCAACTGACCGATTTGAAACGCGACAGGCGCATCAATGCCAGGCCGAAGCCCAGCAGCAGGCCGAAGAACATGCCGCCGAGGCTGAGGACTACCGTGTAATACGCGCCCTTGAGCAGGAAGGGCGCGGAGTCCAGTGCGAGTTGGAAAGCTTCTTCCATTATTGAGTGACGTCAGCGTTGAAGTACTTCTCGGACAGCTTCTTCAGCGTGCCGTCGGCACGCAGTTCGTCGAGGGCCTTGTTCACGGCTGCCAGCAGTTCAGGCTCGCCTTTGCGCAGGGCGATACCGGCTTCCTGACGGGAGAAGGCTTCACCGGCGGCAACGGTTTTCGGGGCTTTCTTGGCGTATTCCAGGGCGGCCAGACGGTCGATCAGAATGGCGTCGGTGCGGCCGTTGTTCAGGTCGGCGAACTTGGTCGGATCATCGTCGTAGGTGCGCACGTCGGCACCCGGCACGTTGGCGCGGACCCATTGTTCGTAGTTGGTGCCCAGGCCTACGCCGACTTTCTTGCCGGACAGGTCAGCGGCAGTCTTGATGTTCAGCGCGGCTTCCTTGCTCTTCAGCACCAGTGCCTGAATCCCGGAAACGGTGTACGGCTCGGAGAAGTCATACTTCTTCTTGCGCTCGTCGGAGATGGTCACCTGGTTGACTACAACGTCCAGACGCTTGGATTCCAGCGCGGCGAGGATACCGTCCCACTTGGTTGGCTGAACCTTGGCTTTGACGCCGAGTTTTTGTGCCAGGGCTTCGGAAAGCTCGACTTCGAAACCGGACAGTTTGCCGTCGGCATCGACGAAGCTGAACGGTGGATAAGTGCCTTCCAGGCCGACGTTGATAACGCCTTTGTCCTTGATCTGTTGCAGCTGCTCACCGGCCACTGCCTGGCCGATCAGACCGGCGCTCAGCGCCAGGCCCAGCGAACCCACCAGCAGATTGCGACGTAGTGCGGAAAAATTCATGACAAGCCCCTGTGTTTTCTTATGGAAGACGCTTAAGGAAAGTTGGCGAATTGGTGATTTCGACGACAGCGCTATCCTGCCTTAAAGCAGCTTATGCGTCTCTCGCGAAATTCGCCTGCGGCGAGACTATAGGATGTCTTCGTTAGACTTGAAAATACTAAATTTTTGATCTGTTAGTTCTTTTTGGAATATTTATCGTTCCCACGCTCTGCGCAGGAATGCCTTTAGGGACGCTCCGCGTTCCAGCTCTCGAAGGGACGCGGAGCGTCCCGGGCTGCATTCCCACGCAGAGCGTGGGAACGATCAGTCAGAGCAAATCCTTGTAGGCAAACAACGCTGGTGCGCCACCAGTGTGCAGGAAGATGATCGGGCCTTCATTGAAGCGCTGACGGCCGATACCATCGAGTAACCCAGCCATGGCCTTGCCGGTGTACACCGGATCCAGCAACAGCGCTTCCTGACTCGCCAGCAACTTCAGCGCCGCCAGCGTCCCGGCATTCGGCTCGCCATAACGCGGGCCGAAGTATTCATCCCACAACTCGACCTTGAAACTGGCCGGCAGTTCGACGCCGAGCAGGTCCGCCGTACGCTCGGCAAGGCCCTGAACCTTCGGCCGCTGGTCTTCTTCACTGCGCGAAACGGTCACGCCAATCACCGGCAATTGCGGCAACACTTCGCTCAACGCCAATGCCAGACCGCTGTGCGTTCCGGCACTGCCCGAGGCCAACACTACAGCGGCGAAATTCAGGCCGGTGTCCTTGATCTGCTCGGCCAGCTCCAGACCGGCGCGCACATAACCCAACGCACCGAGCGCATTGGAGCCACCGATCGGCACCAGATACGGCTTCTTGCCGTTGCTGCGCAGGCGTGTGGCGAGGGCGGCCAATTGGTCGTCGGCGTTGTCGAGGTTGTCGACCAGCTCGACCTTGGTGTCGAACAGATCCAGCAGCAGGCGGTTGCCGTTGCCGGTGTAGTTGCTGTCGTCAGTGCCCAGCGGATTTTCCAGCAGCGCCACGCAACCCAGGCCCAATTTGGCGGCCAGTGCGGCGGTCTGGCGGACGTGGTTCGATTGCAAGGCGCCGGCGGTGATCAGCGTGTCGGCGCCTTGCGCGAGGGCGTCGGCAGCGAGGTATTCGAGTTTGCGCAGTTTGTTGCCGCCCATGGCCAGCGGCGTCAGGTCATCGCGTTTGATGTAAACCTCGCGGCCGAGCCATGCGGACAGGCGTTCGAGTTTTTCCAGTGGCGTCGGGTGGCCGAGCAGGTCGAGACGGTTAAAGCGGTCCAGCTGTTGTTTGATCATGAGTCCGTACTGGCGGAGGAAGATGAAAGGACTATAGGCACGCGCTTTTACAGGGGCAACCGCCAATCGCTTATAGCCAAATGAACTAAGGCCAGCACTATCGGTTCTTAATTCGCTCTCCTGACCTTGCCGTAAAGTAGTCGCCGTTGACGCGGCCAGACAGTCCGGCCGCCCGTGAGGAGTCTTTACCGTGAGCGAGCGTTCCAGCCATTGGCAATTGCAGACCATCGTCAGTCAACTGCGCAGCGCGCGGGATCAGTGGCGGGCACAGAACGGCCGGGCGTCCGGCGAGCAGGGTGGTCGCGAGTTGCCGTCGCGGGCGGCGATGGCGGAAATTCTTGAAGCGTTGTGCGGCGCGCTGTTCCCGATGCGTCTGGGGCCGGTGGATTTGCGTGAAGAGAGTGAAGACTTTTACGTTGGTCATACTCTTGATGTCGCACTGAATGCTTTGTTGGCGCAGACCCGTCTGGAGTTGCGTTACGTCGCCCGCCACAGCGCTTCGGCTGACACTGAAGTCGAGGCCCGCGCGATCCAGATCGTGCAGGATTTTGCCCTCGCGTTGCCGGGCCTGCGCACGCTGCTCGACACCGATGTGCTGGCCGCTTATCACGGTGACCCGGCGGCCCGCAGTGTTGATGAAGTGCTGTTGTGCTATCCGGGGATTCTGGCGGTGATTCACCATCGTCTGGCGCACCATTTGTATCGCGCGGGGCTGCCGTTGTTGGCGCGGATCAGCGCGGAAATCGCTCATTCGGCGACCGGTATCGATATCCATCCGGGTGCGCAGATCGGCCGTAGCTTCTTTATCGATCACGGCACGGGCGTGGTGATCGGTGAGACGGCGATCATTGGTGAGCGCGTGCGGATTTATCAGGCCGTTACCTTGGGCGCCAAGCGCTTCCCGGCGGATGAGGACGGGCAGTTGCAGAAAGGTCATCCGCGTCATCCGATCGTTGAAGATGACGTGGTGATTTATGCCGGGGCGACGATTCTCGGGCGGATCACCATTGGCAAGGGTTCGACCATTGGCGGCAATGTGTGGCTGACGCGCAGCGTGCCGGCGGGGTGCAATTTGACCCAGGCGAATCTGCAGCATGATGACGGGACGCAGAAGTAGGGGCAAAGCAAACCCTCACCCCAGCCCTCTCCCAGAGGGAGAGGGGGCCGACCGAGGTGTCTTGCGTCATACATCGACCTGAAGCACCGAGTCGATTCTGGATTCGGTACAGATGCATCACGTCGGCGTATCTCTCAAATATTCCCCAATCAGCCCCTCTCACTTTGGGAGAGGCAGCCGACCGAAGTGTCTTGCGTCATACATCGACCTGAAACACCGAGTTGATGATGGATTCGGTACAGCAGGATCATGTCGGCGTATCTCCCCAATATCCCCCAATCAGTCCCCTCTCCCTCCGGGAGAGGGCTAGGGTGAGGGCTATTGAACGAATACCCTTAAACCCACGTCATACCCATCCTTGAGCTAGCGTAGGAAAACTACCGCCTAGCCGTACGATTAGTCCTTACCACCCCATCCATGTTTAACTTGAACGTTCATTCAAGTTAAACCGGTGGTTCGCTGCCCGCTCACAACAGGAGGCTTGCCTTTGCTGAGTCCGATCATTTCAGCCACGTTTCAACCCCTCGAGGTGCACGTTTCATGAGTGCATCGTCCACCCCCGCCAGCGGTCTGGTACGCATGAATCCGCCGGTGTTCTACTTCGCCGCGACGGTCATTCTGCTGTTTGGTCTCGTTGTCATCGCCATGCCTGAGCAGGCCGGTGCCTGGCTGCTGGAAGCGCAAAACTGGGCGGCCAATACGGTCGGCTGGTATTACATGCTCGCGATGACCCTGTATCTGGTCTTCGTGGTGGTCACCGCCTTATCTGGCTACGGCAAGATAAAACTCGGTGCCGACCACGACGAGCCCGAATTCAGTTATCTGTCCTGGGCCGGCATGCTGTTCGCCGCCGGGATCAGCATCACGCTGTTTTTCTTCTGCGTCTCTGAGCCGCTGACCCACATGCTGCAGCCGCCGCAAGGCGAGGCGGGCACGGCGGATGCTGCGCGTCAGGCGATGCAGATTCTGTTTCTGCACTGGGGCCTGCATGGTTGGGGCGTGTTCGCCTTCGTCGGCATGGCGCTGGCGTATTTTGCCTACCGTCACAATCTGCCACTGGCCCTGCGCTCGGCGCTGTACCCGCTGATCGGCAAACGCATCAACGGCCCGATCGGTTACGCGGTGGACGGCTTCGGCATCATCGCCACGGTGTTCGGTCTGGGTGCCGACATGGGCTTTGGGGTGCTGCACCTCAACTCCGGTCTCGACTACCTGTTCGGCATCGCGCACACCCAGTGGATTCAGGTCGGCCTGATCACGCTGATGATGGGCGCGGCGATCATCGTTGCGGTTTCCGGCGTCGATAAAGGCGTGCGCGTGATGTCCGACATCAACATGCTGCTGGCCTGTGCGCTGCTGCTGTTCGTGTTGTTCGCCGGTCCCACCCAGCACCTGCTCAACACCCTGATCCAGAACTTGGGCGACTACCTCGGCGCCTTGCCGATGAAGAGTTTCGACCTCTACGCCTACGACAAACCGAGCGATTGGCTCGGCGGCTGGACAGTGTTCTACTGGGCCTGGTGGATCGCATGGTCGCCGTTTGTGGGCCTGTTCATCGCACGGATTTCCCGTGGCCGGACCATCCGTGAATTCGTCTTCGGCGTGCTGTTGATTCCGCTCGGTTTCACCCTCGCGTGGATGTCGATCTTCGGCAACAGTGCAATCGATCAGGTCCTCAACCACGGCATGAGCGCACTGGGCATGTCGGCCCTCGACAACCCGTCGATGAGTATTTACCTGCTGCTGGAAACTTATCCGTGGAGCAAAACCGTCATTGCCGTGACGGTGTTTATCAGCTTCGTGTTCTTCGTCACCTCTGCCGACTCCGGCACCGTGGTGCTCTCGACCCTGTCGGCCAAGGGCGGTAGCCCGGACGAAGACGGGCCGAAATGGCTGCGGGTGTTCTGGGGCGCGATGACCGCGCTGATCACCAGTGCGCTGCTGTTCTCCGGCAGCATCGATGCATTGAAGTCAGCGGTAGTGCTGACCTCGTTGCCGTTCTCGTTGATCTTGCTGCTGATGATGTGGGGCCTGCACAAGGCGTTCTATCTGGAGTCGCAGAAGCAGATCGCGCAGTTGCATTCGCTGGCACCGGTCTCTGGTTCACGGCGCGGCACCGGTGGCTGGCGTCAGCGTCTGAGCCAGGCTGTGCACTTCCCGTCGCGGGACGAGGTGTACCGCTTCATGGACACCACGGTGCGCCCGGCGATTGAAGAAGTGACGGCGGTGTTTGTCGAGAAAGGCCTGAACGTGGTCACCCAGCCGGATCCGGCGAATGACAGCGTCAGCCTCGAAATCGGCCATGGTGATGCGCATCCGTTCATCTATCAGGTGCAGATGCGCGGCTACTTCACGCCGTCGTTCGCGCGTGGCGGCATGGGTTCCAAGCAGCTCAACAATCGTCGCTACTACCGCGCCGAAGTGCACTTGAGCGAGGGCAGTCAGGACTACGATCTGGTCGGCTACACCAAAGAGCAGATCATCAACGACATCCTCGACCAGTACGAACGCCACATGCAGTTCCTGCATTTGGTACGTTGATCGGCGGCTGAGCGCCGGGACGTTTTACGACTCGGCGCTCAGCACCATGAACAACACCATCGCCGCCACCGGCACGCCGAACACTGCACTGCCAATGGCTATTTCCGATCCCACGGACTGGCCGGCATGCACCACCCCCACCGCACCATTGATCACCGTCAACGCCAGCCACAGGGCGGCGAAGCCGTAGGCCATGGTCTGGCGGCTAAAGCCGATGCGCTCGCCGATGTAGAGCATCAGGGCGAGCAGGATCAGGCCGAAGAAAATGATGATGGCGGTGTGCATAGGTGTGCCTGCGGGATATGCGCTGCTTGATCGGCCGCCATCGCGGGCAAGCCCGCTCCCACAGGTTTTGGGATTGGACACAAAGTTTGTGAACGACGCAAAACCCTGTGGGAGCGGGCTTGCCCGCGAAGGGGCCACCTCGGTGTCATTTAGAGCATAGCCAATCCCGCCCCCGCCACTGCACGCCCTACTTCTCAACTGGACACATTTTGCGACTCCTGCACAGAGTTTGGCCGGCGACGTTTTTTTCTTGCTGGCCCGCGCCTGCCGTTGATCTATCCCATCACCGAGAATTTGTTCAGTAAGCTAGTATTTATCCAAGTGTGTATCGTGTGTATAGAAAGCAACTGCTTCACCTAGAGTAAACAGCTCTAGCGTTCGAACAGGGCAAAGGAAATGCGCAGTCGGGAAATGATCAGGATGATCGAAGACGATGGTTGGTATCTCGTGGCGGTGAAAGGCAGCCACCACCAATACAAGCATCCGCACAAGCCAGGAAGGGTGACGATCAAGCACCCTGATTCGGATCTGCCCAAGGGCACGATCAACAGCATTTTGAAACAGGCGGGCTTGAAATGAGGCCCGTTATTGGAAACGAAGGCCGTTTTATGGGCCTGTCAGAGGAAGGACTCACTCATATGAAATTCCCGGTCGTTCTGCACAAGGATGCCGACTCAGACTACGGAGTGATCGTCCCGGATGTCCCGGGTTGTTTCTCCGCAGGCACTACGGTCGCTGAGGCGTTTGAAAATACTCAGGAGGCATTGGCGCTTCACTATGAGGGGTTGGTCGCCGACAGCGCGCCGTTACCGCAAGTGCGGGACATTGATGCTCATCTCGATAACCCGGATTACGCGGGAGGGATCTGGGGCGTGGTCGATTTTGATATCACCCCGTATTTCGGCAAGTCAGTGCGTTTTAACGCCACGCTGCCGGAGCAGTTGCTTGAGCGTATTGACCAGACAGTCCGCCGTGACCAGCGCTATCGATCCCGTTCCGGATTTCTCGCGGCGGCCGCCTTGCGCGAACTGTCGGTATAGCGAAGTCAGGTGCTTTCCCGTTCGATGACTTGGCACTGCAGCAGGTTCAGCCGCTGCACCTCGTCGCTCGGCAACACGCCAAGGCTTTCCAGCACGCGTGTTGCGGCGAGCACGCCGATCTCGAGTGCCGGTGGTTTGATGGTGCTCAGGCTGGGCAGCAGCATCTCGGCGAACGGGTAATCGCCGAAGCCGAGAACGGCGCAGTCTTCGGGGATTTTCAAACCCGCGCGTTGCCCGGCGAGCAGACCGCCGGCGGCGAGGTTGTCGTTGGCGAAGATGATCGCGTCGGGGCGCGGTGTGGTATTCATCAGGGCATCCATCGCCTGTTTGCCGGCCTCGAACGGTGCTCGATCAGCGTCAGGGGCATAGACCCAAGGATCCAGGCCGGATTCGCGCAAGGTCGCCGCGTAACCGTCGCGGCGCTCCAGTGCGCTGAAGTCCCCCGGCGCGCTGTTCTGCACGAAGGCGATACGTCGGTAGCCTTTTCCCAGCAGATGTTTTGCCGCCGTCACGCCCACTTCAAAATGCGAAAAACCGATCTGCATCGGCTCACGATCCGGCTGGTAATCCCAGGTCTCAATCACTGGAATATCCGCCTCGGCGATCATCTTTTCCGTACCCGCACTGTGGAAGTGACTGGTCAGCACCAGCGCCGCCGGCGACCAGCCAAGAAACGCGCGCACGGCGTTTTCTTCCTGATCGGTGCTGAAGTAACTCGACGCCAGCAACAGCTGATAACCGTGACGGCTGAGCGTGTCGCTGAAGCCTTGAATGGTATTGGCGAAGATCGGCCCGGAGATGTTCGGGATCACCATGCCGACGATTTTCCCCCGTGCCGAGGCCAGCCCGCCGGCCACCAGATTCGGTACGTAACCCAACTCCGCCACCACCGCCGCAATCCGTTCGCGGCGTTCGGGTGAAACTTGCTCGGGCTGATTGAAATAGCGCGACACGGTAATCGCCGAAACCCCGGCCTCACGTGCCACGGCATTCAGGGTCACGCGTCCGGCGCCACGACGCTTGCGGGGTTTTTCTTCGCTCAAGGCTCGATCCTTCTTAAAAACCAAATCGCATATAAAAGTAATTTTTCAGTATTGGACGCTCTATGTGCGGCTTGCCAATACTGTCGATGGTAGCGCTAACAAAGCGCGCTGTCTGCTACTCGCTCGAGCGAATGCCCAAGACACCGATTCAGGCGCTGTCGTCGCAGAACGGCAGCGGTTAAGGGCCAATTTCGAGCGGGCAAACATGCACAACATTCCTGGGGCGACACACAAACTGACGCAATCGATCCGTGCGGCGGGCTGGTTATTCACGGGGTTGGCGGCGCTGCCGTTGCCCAACGCATTCGCTGCCGAGAGCAGTGATCAGGAGCCGACACTCAAATCGGTGACCGTCACTGCCACGCGCCGCGAAGAGTCGCTGCAAAAAGTGCCGGTGGCGGTGTCTGTCATCGATGGCGAACAGCTTGAGCGCGACAACCGCAACGGCGTGGCCAGTATCGTCCAGCAAGTGCCGTCGCTGAATTTCCGTACCGGCGCGTCGAACAAGGACACCTCGTTGTTCGTGCGCGGCGTCGGCACGATTTCCACCTCGCCGGGCGTCGAACCGACCGTCGCGACGGTGATCGACGGCGTGGTGTATGCGCGGCCGGGTCAGTCCACGCTCGATCTGCTGGATCTGGAACGCGTCGAAGTATTGCGCGGCCCGCAAGGCACGTTGTTTGGCAAAAACGCCTCGGCCGGCGTGCTCAACATCACCAGCAAGGCACCCACCGCCGAGACCCACGGTTACATCGATCAGTCGTACTACAGCGGCAACGAAAGCCGCACCCGTTTTGGTATCGGCGGCAGCCTGATTCCGGACACGCTGAAGGGCTCGATCAGCACGCTGTTTGGCACCTACGACGGTAACGTCGACAACCAGCACAACGGCCAAGAGGTCAACGGTTACAACCATCGCGGCGTGCGCGGCAAACTCGAATTCACCCCGAATGACGACGTCACTTTCACCCTGATTGCCGACTACATGCAGTCCCACGACGACGGCCCCAATGGTGTGGTCAGCAAGTCGTTGACCCCGGCCTTCGCCAATGCGCTGAGTCCGGTCAATGCAAGCAGCCACAACCGCGACATCAACACCGACACCCGCTCACACGTTGAGGACATCAACAAAGGCCTGTCCGGCCAACTCGACTGGCAACTGGGCGATTACACCCTGACGTCGATTACCGCGTGGCGTGGTTGGGACAATACTCAGTATCAGGATGGCGACCGTCTCGGCACCGTGACCGCAGCGTTTCCCGGCACGGCGGACAAGGGTGATCTGGCCTTCGATCAATACTCGCAAGAACTGCGTCTGGCTTCGCCGAAGGGTGAATTCCTCGAGTACGTCGGCGGCCTGTTCTACATGCACGGCAAGGACGACGAGACCTATCAGCGCACGCTGACCACCACCACGCGCACCGACCGTGGCGTTGCCGATTACAGCACCACCAGCGACAGTTACGCCGTGTTTGGCGAGAGCACGCTGAACTTCACGTCCGACTTTCGCGGCATCGCCGGCCTGCGCTACACCCACGATGATCTCGAATACGATCACCGCCGCGTTTCCACTTCAGCGACCACGGTCAGCGGCATCCAACCGGCCACCAGCAGTTCAGGTTCGGTGGACGAAGACGGCTGGTCCGGTCGCCTCGGCGTGCAGTACGACCTGAGTGATACGGTCACCACTTACCTGACCTACTCGCGCGGCTACAAAGGCCCGGCCTACAACGTGTTCTTCAACATGCAGCCGCGCGACACCGAAGCACTCAAGCCGGAAACTTCCAACACCTGGGAGGCGGGCATCAAAGCCACGTCCTGGAATAATCGCCTGACCACCAACCTCGCGGTGTTCCACAGCGAGTACGACAACTATCAGGCGAACTTCTTTGACACCGTCGCCGGTCAGGTTGTGACGCGTTTGATCAACGCTGGCAGCGTCAGCACCGAAGGTGTCGAGCTCGATTACGCCTTGCAGGCCACCCAGCAATTGAAACTGTCCGGCGCACTCGCCTACACCCGCGCCCGCATCGACGAATTCGCCTGCCCGGCGGGCGCGGCAGCGTCGTGCAACGTCAACGGCAAACCGCTGCCGTTCAGCCCGGACTGGAAAAGCTACGTGCGCGCCGACTACAGCATCCCGCTGGATAACGGTCTGGATATCGAACTGGGCACCGATTACAGCTGGCAGAGCGAAGTGCAGTACGACATCAGCCAGAACCCCGACACCAAGCAGGGCGCCTACGGTCTGTGGAACGCCAGTGTCGCGCTGGCCGATTACAGCAATGGCTGGCGCGTGGCGCTGCTGGGCAAGAACCTCACCGACAAGTCTTATTCGCCATTGCTCGCCAGCGGCGGCAACTACATCTACCGCGCCGTGCCACGGGATGACGAGCGTTACTTCGGCGTGCAACTGCGCAAGGATTTCTGAGATGAGCAGACAGTTGAAACTCGGCGCGTTCCTCATGGCCACCGGGCACCACGTGGCGGCGTGGCGTCATCCGGATGTGCCGGCCAGTGCGGGTTTGGATTTCGCCCATTACAAACGGCTGGCGCAGATTGCCGAGGCGGCGAAGTTCGATGCATTGTTTGTTGCTGACAGTGTTGCCGCGCCGACCCAGGACATCGCCAGTCGCATGGCACGCTCCGATCACTTTGAACCGCTGACCTTACTCTCGGCGTTGAGTGCGGTGACCGAGCACATCGGTCTGATCGCCACGGCGACCACCAGTTACAACGAGCCGTATCACGTGGCGCGCAAATTCGCTTCGCTTGATCATCTTTCGGGAGGGCGAGCGGGGTGGAATCTGGTGACCTCGGACAACGCCGCCGAGGCGCTGAATTTCGGTCGTGATGAACACATTGGTCATGCCGAACGCTATAGCCGCGCCCGCGAGTTTCATCAAGTGGTCACCGGGCTTTGGGATAGCTGGGAGGATGATGCGTTTGCGCGCGACAAGGCCAGTGGGGCGTATTACGACCCTGCGAAACTGCACGTGCTGGATCACGTCGGCGAGCACTTCAGGGTAAAAGGCCCGCTGAACGTTGCGCGCTCGCCGCAGGGGCAACCGGTGATTGTTCAGGCCGGCTCTTCGGAAACCGGACGCGAATTGGCAGCACAGACCGCTGAAGTGGTGTTCACCGCGCAGACTTCGTTGGCCGGTGCCCAGGCGTTCTACGCCGACCTCAAAGGACGTTTGCCCAAGTACGGGCGCAGCGCCGATTCGTTGAAAATCATGCCTGGGGTTTTTGTCGTGGTCGGCCGCACCGAAGCCGAAGCGCAGGAAAAATGTGAAACGTTTCAGCAATTAGTCGAACCCGAGGTTGGCGTCGCCTTGCTTGGGCGTATGCTGGGCAACTTCGATTTGTCGAAGTACCCGCTGGACGGGCCGTTGCCCGAGTTGCCGCTGACGGACAGCGGCCAGCAGAGCCGGCAGAAATTGCTCACGGAACTGGCGGGTCGGGAGAACCTGAGCCTTGCCGAACTGGGTCGCAAGATTGCCGGCGGGCGAGGGCATTACAGCTTGGTCGGTACCCCCGAGCAGATCGCTGATCGCTTGCAGGAATGGTTCGAACAGGGCGCGGCTGACGGCTTCAACGTGCTGGTGCCGCACCTGCCGGGCGGGCTCGAAGACTTCGCCAATGGCGTGGTCCCGGAACTGCAACGGCGTGGGTTGTTCAGAACTGAATACGAAGGCCGGACGTTGCGCCAGAACCTTGGTCTCGCTCGACCGAACAATAGATTTTCGTAAAACCCTTCGCGAGCAAGCTCGCTCCCACAGGGAAATGCATTCCAAAGGTGGGAGCGAGCTTGCTCCTGAAGCAGTCGACACCTATTTCAAGACAGACAAGAGAGGATTCGATGACTTACACCGCTGCCGAAAACCGCTACGACTCCATCCCTTACCGCCGCGTCGGCCGCAGCGGTCTGGTGCTGCCGGCGCTGTCGTTGGGCCTGTGGCACAACTTCGGCGACAGCACGCCGATCGACACCCAGCGCGCCTTGCTGCGCACTGCATTCGATCTGGGCATCAACCACTTCGACCTGGCCAACAATTACGGCCCGCCGTACGGCAGCGCCGAGATCAATTTCGGCCGTCTGCTGCGCGAAGACTTCAAGCAGTACCGCGACGAACTGATCATCTCCAGCAAGGCCGGTTGGGACATGTGGCCCGGCCCTTACGGCCAGGGCGGCGGTTCGCGCAAATACGTACTGGCCAGCCTCGACCAGAGCCTGCAACGCCTCGGGCTCGACTATGTGGATATCTTCTATTCGCACCGCTTTGACCCGGACACCCCACTGGAAGAAACCGCCAGCGCCCTCGCCACTGCCGTGCAGCAGGGCAAGGCGTTGTACATCGGTATCTCGTCGTACTCGGGAGTGAAAACCCGCGAGATCGCGGCGCTGTTGAAAGAGTGGAAAGTGCCGCTGTTGATTCATCAACCGGCGTACAACCTGCTCAATCGCTGGGTGGAAAAAGACCTGCTCGACACCACCGATGAACTCGGTACTGGCGTGATCGCTTTCACGCCGCTGGCGCAAGGTCTGCTCACCGACAAATACCTTAACGGCGTACCGGCAGATGCGCGGGTCAATCGTCCGGGCGGTGGTTCGCTGCAGGCTTCACACTTGTCCGATGCCAACATTGCTCACGTGCGCGCGCTGAATGAAATTGCCAAGCGTCGCGGTCAGAGCCTGGCGCAACTGGCGCTGGCGTGGACGCTGCGCGATCCACGGGTGACTTCTGCGCTGATTGGTGCGAGCCGGCCGGAGCAGATTATCGAGAACGTTGGGGCGTTGAAGAATTTGAGCTTCAGTGCTGAAGAGCTGGCGGAGATTGACCGGTTTGCGCAGGAAGGCGGGATCAATCTTTGGGAGAAGCCTTCGACGGCAGAATAAGCGACCCTCACCCCAGCCCTCTCCCGGAGGGAGAGGGAGCCGACCGAGTTGTCTTGCGCCATACATCGACCTGAAATACCGAGTCGATTATGGATTCAGCAAAGCAATATCAGGTCGGCGTACCTCTAAAGCATCCCCCAATCAGTCCCCTCTCCCTCCGGGAGAGGGTTAGGGTGAGGGGCTTTTGCTGTTCAGGGCTCAGCGAAAAAACGGCACATCCCCCAACACCGTCGCCCGCTGCATCACCCGTCGCGCCGGCCGATAGTCATCCACCGCGTAATGCTGCGTCACGCGGTTATCCCAGAACGCAATATCGTCCTGTTGCCAGCGCCAGCGAATGGTGAATTCCGGCCGTGTTGCATGGGCGAACAGAAACTTCAGAATCGCCTCGCTCTCGGTTTCCGACAGCTCATTGATCTTCGACGTAAACCCTTCATTGACGAACAACGAGCGTCGCCCACTGACCGGGTGTGTACGAATCACCGGGTGCGACAGCGGTGGATTCTTGCGCCGAGCCTCTTCCCACTGCGCCAACGCTTCAGGCGTATTGCCATAGCGCTCCAGTGGAAACGAGCGAGTGAAGTCGTGAGTCGCGGTCAGCCCTTCGAGCAAACTTTTCATCGGCGCCGACAGCGCTTCGTACGCAGCAATCCCACTGGCCCACAACGTGTCGCCACCAAACTCCGGCAGCAACTTGGCGCTGAGCACCGCGCCCATCGCCGGGGTCGGCAGGAAGGTCACGTCGGTGTGCCAGATCGCGTTGTCGCGCACGTCGGTGACGGCGGTGTCGAGGATCAGCACTTCCGGTTGTTCCGGTACGTTCGGGTAGATCGGGTGAATGTGCAGGTCGCCGAAGTAAGCGGCGAAGCGCGCCTGTTGTGGCGGCTCGATTGGCTGGTTGCGGAAGAACAGTACTTGATACTTGAGCAGCGCCTGTTCGATGGCGTCGCGGTGTTCCAGGCTCAGCGGCTGACTGATGTCGACGCCGCTGATCTGCGCGCCGAGGGCCGAGCTTAATGGGGTGATGTTGAGGCTGCTCATGGTCTTTCTCTTCGAATTCGGGGTTCAAGCTTTTGTAGGAGTGAGCCTGCTCGCGATTGCAGACTGGCAGACAATGCTGTGGTGAATGACACACCGCAATCGCGAGCAGGCTCACTCCTATAGGGGATTCACATGAAAGTTGTCAGTGGGCCTGGCCGTCCCACGGCACCAGTTTGCGCTGCAGGGCGCGCAGGCCCATTTCCATGGCGAAGGCGATCAGGGCGATGACCAGAATCCCCAGCACCACCACATCGGTGACCAGGAACTGCGCGGCCGACTGCACCATGAAACCCAAGCCGCTGGTGGCAGCAATCAGTTCGGCCGCAACCAGCGTCGACCAGCCAACCCCCAGACCAATGCGCACGCCCGTCAAAATGTCCGGCAACGCGCTCGGCAAAATCACATGACGAATCAGCTGCACGCGAGTCGCGCCGAGCGACTGCGCTGCGCGCAATTTCGCCGGATCAACCGTGCGCACACCGGTGGCGGTAGCGATGGCAATCGGCGCGAAAATCGCCAGATAAATCAGCAGCACTTTCGACAACTCACCGATGCCGCACCAGATCACGATCAACGGCAGATAAGCCAGCGGTGGAATCGGGCGGTAGAACTCGATCAGCGGATCGAGCACGCCACGGGCGATGCGGTTGGCGCCGATGGCAATGCCCACCGGTACGGCGGTCAGAATCGCAAAACCGAGGCCCAGACCGATGCGGCTAAGGCTTGCGCCGAGGTGCTGCCACAGCGTTGAATCCATGTACCCGGTAGTCGCCAGCAACCAGCCTTTTTGCAGTACGGCAGAGGGTGGCGGCAGGAACAGCGGTTCGATCAAACCGGTGGCGGTCACTGCCCACCAGATCGCCAACAAGGCAAACAGCGTCAGCAAGCTGATCCAGCGTGTGCTGAGGCTGCGGCGTACGGGAATCGCCGCCGAAGCGCTGACCGGTTTTACCGCAGCCGAAGAAACGTCGTAACTACTCATGCGCGCTCCTGCCGTTGAATTGCACCGCGTTGCGAGAACACTTTGCTCAGCACGTGTTCGCGGGTTTCGATAAAACGCGGATCGGATTTGATCGCGCGGGCGGATTCACCGGCAGCGTAACGCTGACCGAAATCCAGATGCAGGCGCTCAACGATCTGCCCCGGATTCGGCGCGAGCAGAATCAGGTCAGTGGCGAGGAACACCGCTTCTTCAATGTCGTGGGTAATCAGGAAAACCGGCTTGGCCGTGCGCTGCCAGACTTGCAGCAACAGCTCCTGCATCTGTTCGCGGGTGAACGCGTCGAGCGCGCCGAAGGGCTCGTCCATCAGCAATACACGCGGATCAGCGGCGAGGGCGCGGGCGAGGCCGACACGCTGCTTCTGACCACCGGAGAGTTGCCAGATACGACGGCTTTCGAAACCGGAAAGATCGACCAGCGCGAGCATTTCACGGGCGATTTTTTCGCGTTTGTCCTTGGCGACCCCGGCCAGTTCGAGACCGAAACCGACGTTGGCCAACACATCCTGCCAAGGCAGTAACGCGTCATCCTGGAACACCACGCCACGTTCGGCGCTCGGGCCTTTGACCGGCACGCCGTCGAGGGTGATGCGCCCGGCGCTCGGTTCGACGAAACCGGCAATCAGGTTCAACAGCGAAGTCTTGCCACTGCCGGACGGGCCGAGGGCGACCAGCAATTGCTGAGGCCCCAGGGTCAGAGAAATATCCGCCAGCACCGGTTCCGGGCTGCCCGGGTACTGTGCGCTGATGCGCTCCAGCTGTAGCAAGGCCATCGCAGTTAACTCCCGATCAGTTGGTGATGAATTTGGCGCTGACGTACGGCGCGTAGTCCGGCAGAACGGCTTCGACCTTGCCTTGCTCCTTGAGGAACGCGGCGGTGTCGGTGATGGCTTTGGTGGTCGGCGCGCCGAGGCTGACGACCTGATCAGCCGCCAGCGGGTAGACGTTGCCCTGCAGCAGCAATGGGATGTCGCTGGCCTTGGCACCGGAGAGTTTCACCAGCTTGTCGACGTTGGACTGATCGGCGAGCCAGGCTTTCGGGTCTTTGCGGTAATCGGCGTAGGCGTCGAGGGTGACCTTGGCGAACGCGGTGACGATTTCCGGGTGCTTCTCGGCGAAGTCTTTGCGCACGATCCACGCATCGAAGGTCGGCGCGCCGAACTTGGCCAGCTCGCCGGAAGTGATCAGCACTTTGCCGTTTTCTTTGGCGACACCGAGTGCCGGATCCCACACGTAAGTGGCGTCGATGTCACCGCGTTTCCACGCGGCGATGATCGCTGGCGGCGCGAGGTTGAGCACGGTGACTTTCGATGGGGCGATGTTCCAGTGCTTCAGCGCCGCGAGCAGGCTGTAGTGACCGGTGGACACGAACGGCACAGCGATTTTCTTGCCGATCAGATCCTGTGGCGTCTTGATGCCGGAGCCGTCGCGCGCGACCAGTGCTTCAGCGGCGCCGATCTGCGTGGCGATGAGGAAAGTTTCGACCGGGACTTTGCGCGTGATCGCGGCGGTCAGCGGGCTCGAACCGAGGTAGCCGATCTGCACATCACCGGAAGCGATGGCAGCGATGATGTCGGCGCCGTTGTCGAATTTGCGCCAGCTGATGTCGGCCTTGGTGGCTTTTTCATAAGCGCCGTCGGCCTGAGCGACTTTCGCTGGGTCAACGGTGGTTTGGTAGGCGACGGTGAGGTCGGCGGCCTGAGCCAGAAAACTCGCGGCAGCCAGGGAGGCCACGGCGAGCAGGCGAAGCGGGAAATTCAGTTTCATTGAAGAGCTCCATATCAGGCGACCGAGCGTCGGCGTGAAAGGAGACTAAATGATCTAAGAATCGGCAAATAAATAACTTTTTAGAATGAGCTTATGAGCGGAAAAATCTAAGAGCGGGGGAGTTTGTGGGCTTTTCGGATTTATTCGTTCGACGTTAGATCTTTGCCCCCTCACCCCAGCCCTCTCCCCCAGGGGGGCGAGGGGGAAAGGGGGCCGATCTCTGTGCTTTTCAAGGCCTGAGCTCGGCTCGGTATTTCAGGTCGGCGTAACTTTCATGAGCAGCTGAATCAGTCCCCTCTCCCTCCGGGAGAGGGCTAGGGTGAGGGGCTTTTAGTTGCTGATCGCCAAAATACTCGCCTGATACGACCCGACAAACACGTCAAAATCCCCCACCTCGTTCTGCTCCAGCTCAGCCTGTGCAGCCAGCGACGTACGCGCCAACTCCTCAAACTTCGCCTGCTCATCCGCCGCCAGTGGCTCGCTGCGGAAAAATTCGGCATGCGCCTGGCTCTGACGCAACGAGAACTGCGCAAAGCTTTCCTTGTGCTCAGCCATCGCCGCCAACACCTGCGCGGATGGCGTCAGGGACGGATCGCTGACCTTGGCCAGTTGCGCATCGAGTGCCTTGCTGTGCGCATCGCCGCCATGGCTCTGATCCAGCAACGCCGCCAGTGGCGCGATTTGCTCCAGCAGTTCGGCCGCCCAGGTCTTCATCTCCACCGACTCACCGTCGCGCTGCAATTGCAGACCCGGACGGCGACCTTCTTTCACGACGCTGAGGAAGTTCGATGTGGCATTGCCGCACGACGTGTTGGTCAGCAACGGACTGTCGTTGAGCGCGCAATACAGCAGGAACGCGTCGAGGAAGCGCGACTCGGTGAGGTCGATGCCCATCGGCAAAAACGGGTTGATATCCAGGCAACGCACTTCAACGTACTGAATGCCACGCGCCACCAGCGCCTGAATCGGCCGTTCGCCGGTATAGGTCACGCGTTTCGGGCGGATGTTGGAGTAGTACTCGTTTTCGATCTGCAGGATGTTGGTGTTCAGCTGCACCCACTCGCCATCCTGGTGCGTGCCGACTTCAACGTACGGCGCGTACGGCGTGGCCACGGCTTTGCGCAGGCTGTCGGTGTAGCTCGCCAGATCGTTGTAGCACGGTGTCAGACCGGCCTGGGCGTTGCTCTGGTAACCGAGGTCGCTCATGCGCAGGCTGGTGGCATACGGCAAATACAAGGTGTCCGGATCGAGCTGTTCCAACTGATGCGAACGACCGCGCAGGAAACCGGCGTCGAGCGCTGGCGAGGCACCGAACAGGTACATCAGCAGCCAGCTGTAACGACGGAAATTACGGATCAGTGCGATGTAGGAAAACGACTGAAAATCGCGGTCAGTGCCGACAAATCCTTCGGTTTCACGCAGCAGCGGCCAGAGCTTTTCCGGCAGGGAGAAGTTGTAGTGAATCCCGGCGATGCACTGCATGGTCTTGCCGTACCGCAGGGCCAGACCCTTGCGATAGACGTACTTGAGCTGACCGATGTTGGAGGTGCCGTAATAGGCGATCGGGATGTCTTCCTCGGCCGGCAACGGGCACGGCATCGATGGACTCCACAGGTACTCGTTGCCGAGTTTGCTGTAGGCAAAGCGGTGAATCTTGTCCAGGCTCGCCAGCGTGTCGGCCGGGTCGGGCAGGGCGGGCGTGATGAATTCCAGCAGCGACTCGGAGTAGTCGGTGGTGATCTGTTCGTTGGTCAGCGCGGAACCCAAGGCTTCGGGGTGCGGCGTTTGCGCCAGGCGACCTTCGCTGGTCACGCGCAGGCATTCACGTTCGATACCGTGCAGGCACTGCTCGAGCAGAGAGAGGTTAGCGCGCTCGCCGAGCAGAGCCAGGCGGCGGTTGAGAAGTTCGCTCAATTTGGATTCCTTCACGCGTCAGTCGCCCCAATATGGGGGTGGGCAGGACGGTCTACAAGGGTGAAGTTGAAACTGGCGTTTTCGCCTGGTTTTGTAGCGGCAGGCCATTTGCCGGTCAGTCAGGAACTGCACAATCCCTGTGGGAGCGAGCTTGCTCGCGAAGAGGGTTTATCAGCCAAAATTTCGGTTGCCTGACACACCGCCTTCGCGAGCAAGCTCGCTCCCACAAGGTTCGTTGCGCCGAAATTAACTCAAAATGATGACCGGTAGCTACAGGACAGCGAACGTGCCTTGTGCTTTTGCGACCAGTTTGTCGCCCTGCATCACGTCGGCTTCGACCACTAAAGTGCGGCGGCCCGGGTGGATGACCCGTGCCGTACACATGACCTCGCCGTCGGAAACGGCGCGGATGTAGTTAATCTTGCACTCGATGGTCGCGCTCTGTTGATCGAAGCCGTGGGTGCTGGAACAGGCCAGCCCCATGGCGATATCGACCAGACTGAACAGCGCGCCACCGTGCAATTTGCCGCCGCGATTGCGCAGTTCCGGTTCCAGCACCAGGGCGACCTGCGCCACCCCGGTTTCCAGGCTGTGCAGGCGGCAGCCCAACAGCTTGAAAAACGCGCTCTCGACGAGCCCGGCCGGAATTTCCATCAGCGTTTCTTCAACTGCTTGGCGTTGGCGAACAGCGAGGCCATCGCGTTGTTCACTGGCGCTGCGGGTGCGGTTTCCTTACGTGGCGCGTTGTTCGAAGGCTGGCGCTGGGCCGAGCCCGGACGCGAACCACGGGCACCGTCGATTTTCTCGCCCGGGGTGTCGCCCATGCGCATCGACAGGCCAACGCGTTTGCGCGGGATGTCGACTTCCATGACTTTCACCTTGACCACGTCACCGGCCTTCACCGCTTCGCGCGGATCCTTGATGAACTTCTCCGACAGCGCCGAGATATGCACCAGACCGTCCTGATGCACGCCGATATCGACGAACGCACCGAACGCAGTCACGTTGGTCACCACACCTTCGAGGATCATCCCCAGTTGCAGGTCTTTCAGATCTTCGACGCCTTCCTGGAACTCGGCAGTCTTGAACTCCGGACGCGGGTCGCGGCCCGGTTTTTCCAGTTCCTGAATGATGTCGGTCACGGTTGGCAGACCGAAGGTCTCGTCGGTGAATTTCTTCGGATCCAGACGCTTGAGGAAGCTTGCGTCGCCGATCAACGAGCGGATGTCGCGGTCGGTTTCAGCGGCAATACGCTGCACCAGCGGATAGGCTTCCGGGTGAACGGCCGACGAATCCAGCGGGTTGTCGCCGTTCATCACGCGCAAGAAGCCGGCGGCCTGTTCGAAGGTTTTTTCGCCCAGACGTGCGACCTTCTTCAGGGCTGCGCGGGTTTTGAATGCGCCGTGCTCGTCGCGGTGCGCGACGATGTTTTGCGCCAGCGTCGCGTTGAGGCCGGAGATACGCGCCAGCAGCGCCACCGAAGCGGTGTTCACGTCAACGCCAACGGCGTTCACGCAGTCCTCGACCACAGCGTCCAGACCGCGCGCCAGTTTCAGCTGCGAAACGTCGTGCTGGTACTGGCCGACACCGATGGATTTCGGGTCGATTTTCACCAACTCGGCCAGAGGATCCTGCAGACGACGGGCGATGGACACGGCGCCACGGATCGACACGTCGAGATCCGGGAATTCCTTGGCCGCCAGTTCCGATGCCGAGTACACCGACGCACCGGCCTCGGAGACCATGACTTTGGTCATTTTCATCGCTGGGTATTTTTTGATCAGCTCGATCGCCAGTTTGTCGGTTTCGCGGCTGGCGGTGCCGTTGCCGATGGCGATCAGGTCAACCGAGTGCTTGGCGCACAGGGCGGCCAGAATGGCGATGGTCTGATCCCACTTGTTGTGCGGCACGTGCGGGTAAACCGTGGCGTGATCGAGCAACTTGCCGGTGGAATCGACCACGGCGACCTTGCAGCCGGTACGCAGGCCCGGGTCGAGGCCCAGGGTTGCGCGCGGGCCGGCCGGTGCGGCCAATAGCAAGTCGTGCAGGTTGTGGGCGAACACGTTGATCGCTTCGGTTTCGGCGCCGTCACGCAGTTCGCCGAGCAGGTCGGTCTCCAGGTGCGTGTAAAGCTTGACCTTCCACGTCCAGCGCACCACTTCACCGAGCCATTTGTCGGCCGGGCGGTTTTGGTTCTGGATGTTGAATTGCTGGCCGATCATGCCTTCGCACGGGTGCATGGTGCCCGGCAGCTCGTCGCCGACTTTCAGCGCGGAGCTGAGGATGCCTTCGTTGCGGCCACGGAAAATCGCCAGCGCGCGGTGCGACGGCATGCTTTTCAGCGGTTCGTCGTGTTCGAAGTAATCGCGGAACTTGGCGCCTTCCTCTTCCTTGCCAGCGATGACGCGGGCACTGAGGGTCGCTTCCTGTTTCAGGTAGTTACGCAGTTTTTCCAGCAGGCTGGCGTCTTCGGCGAAGCGCTCCATGAGGATGTACTTGGCGCCTTCCAGTGCGGCTTTCACATCGGCCACGCCTTTTTCGGCGTCGATGAAGCGTGCGGCTTCGGTTTCCGGGGTCAGGTTCGGGTCGTTGAACAGGCCGTCGGCCAGGTCGCCGAGGCCGGCTTCCAGGGCGATCTGGCCCTTGGTGCGGCGCTTCTGCTTGTACGGCAGGTACAAGTCTTCGAGGCGGGTCTTGGTGTCGGCGAGTTTGATGTCGCGCTCAAGGGCAGGGGTGAGTTTGCCTTGCTCCTCGATGCTGGCGAGGATGCTGATGCGCCGTTCGTCGAGTTCTCGCAGGTAGCGCAGGCGCTCTTCCAGATGACGCAACTGAGTGTCATCGAGGCTGCCGGTGACTTCTTTCCGGTAACGGGCGATGAAGGGAACGGTAGAGCCTTCATCGAGTAGCGCGACGGCCGCTTCGACCTGTTGTGGGCGTACGCCGAGTTCCTCGGCAATGCGGCTGTTGATGCTGTCCATAAAACCACCTGACATATTGTGAAATCAGGCTCTCAGGCACGGAAATAAAGGCCCGGAGTCTGGTTGAGCGGCTAGAAAATTGCCGCTGCCTGGGTCAAAAGGCAGGCCATTGACCCGTGAAATCGAACAATTACTGCGATAGGCAGGAAAAAAAGCCTGCCACCTGCGGTAACGATTCAGACGTTGCCTGGCACAAAACGCCGCGCATTATAACCAGCGTTCTGTCATTCGGGGGCGTCGCAGTCTGTAGGCATAAACCCCGGTTTTCTGGCAGTGAAGGAAAAATCTGCTAACAATGCACACGGTGCGTATAACGGCAGCTACGCCATAATGCGCGCCGAGCTAAAAGGAGCATCCAATGAGCAGCACTGCACAAACTGCTGAAGGCGAAAAAATTCTCATCGTTGACGACGATCCGGGGCTGAGCAGCCTGCTGGAACGTTTTTTCGTCAGCAAGGGCTACCGCGCCCGTACCGTACCGAACACCGAGCAGATGGATCGTCTGCTGTCGCGTGAAGTTTTCAATCTGGTCGTCCTCGACCTGATGCTGCCCGGCGAAGACGGTCTGACCGCGTGCCGGCGTCTGCGGGCCGCGAACAACCAGATCCCGATTATCATGCTCACCGCCAAGGGCGATGAGATGAGCCGTATCAAGGGTCTGGAACTGGGCGCCGACGATTATCTGGCCAAGCCGTTCAACCCGGACGAGCTGATGGCGCGGGTCAAAGCTGTACTGCGTCGTCAGGCCGCACCGGTACCCGGCGCGCCGGGCAGCGAAGACGAAAACGTCACCTTCGGTGATTACGTGTTGTCGCTGGCCACCCGCGAACTGAAACGCGGCGACGAAGTGCACATGCTCACCACCGGTGAGTTTGCGGTACTCAAGGCCCTGGTGATGAACGCGCGTCAGCCGCTGACCCGCGACAAACTGATGAACCTGGCCCGTGGCCGCGAGTGGGATGCCCTCGAGCGTTCCATCGACGTGCAGATTTCCCGTCTGCGCCGCATGATCGAGCCTGATGCATCGAAGCCGCGCTATATCCAGACTGTCTGGGGTGTGGGCTACGTGTTCGTACCGGATGGCGCCGCCACCAAGTGATCGGCGATTTGTAGGAGCGGGTCTGCAGGTTTTGGTCGAACGGCCATGCCCGCAGACTCGCAATCCGCAATATGCGAGCATTGCTCGCTCCTGCAAGTGTGTAGCGGTTATAGATGAAAACCCCCGTCTGGTTCCCCCAAAGCTTTTTCTCCCGCACCCTTTGGCTGGTGCTCATCGTCGTGCTGTTTTCCAAGGCGCTGACCCTGGTTTATCTGTTGATGAACGAGGACGTGCTGGTGGATCGCCAATACAGCCACGGCGTCGCCCTGACGCTGCGTGCCTATTGGGCCGCCGATGAAGAAAACCGCGCGAAGATCGCTGATGCAGCGACCCTGATTCGGGTTGTGGGCGCCGGTGTGCCGGAAGGCGAGCAGCATTGGCCGTACAGCGAAATCTATCAGCGGCAGATGCAGGCGGAGTTGGGCGCCGACACTGAAGTGCGTTTGCGCATGCACTCGCCGCCGGCGTTGTGGGTGCGCGCCCCGAGCCTCGGTGACGGCTGGCTGAAGGTGCCGCTGTATCCGCACCCGTTGCGCGGCCAGAAAATCTGGAACGTGCTCGGCTGGTTCCTCGCCATCGGCTTGCTGTCGACGGCGTCGGCGTGGATTTTCGTCAGCCAGCTCAACCAACCCTTGAAGCGTCTGGTCTATGCCGCCCGGCAACTCGGTCAGGGTCGCAGCGTACGTCTGCCGATCAGCGATACGCCGAGCGAGATGACCGAGGTTTATCGCGCCTTTAACCAGATGGCCGAAGACGTCGAGCAGGCCGGACGCGAGCGTGAGTTGATGCTGGCCGGCGTGTCCCATGACTTGCGCACACCGTTGACGCGGTTGCGCCTGTCGCTGGAATTGATGGGCGACCGCAATGACCTGACCGACGACATGGTCCGGGACATCGAAGACATGGATGCGATTCTCGACCAGTTCCTCGCGTTTATTCGCGATGGTCGCGACGAATCGGTGGAAGAGGTGGATCTGACTGATCTGGTGCGCGAGGTCGCGGCGCCGTACAACCAGAACGAAGAGAAGGTGCGTTTGCGTCTGGAGCCGATTCAGCCGTTTCCGCTGCGTCGGGTATCGATGAAACGCTTGCTGAACAACCTGATTGGCAACGCCTTGAACCATGCCGGCGGTCACGTTGAAGTCGCGGCTTATGTGTCCGGTGACGTCAGTGCGCCGTATGTGGTGCTGAGCGTGATGGACCGAGGGGCGGGGATCGATCCTTCGGAGCTGGAGGCGATCTTCAACCCATTTACCCGTGGCGATCGTGCCCGGGGCGGGAAGGGTACTGGCTTGGGTTTGGCGATTGTGAAGCGGATTGCTTCGATGCATGGCGGCAATGTTGAATTGCGCAATCGGTCCGGGGGTGGACTGGAGGCGCGGGTGAGGTTGCCGTTGGGATTGATGTTGCCGCGGGATGCTGTGTAGATCAAAAGCCCCTCACCCCAGCCCTCTCCCGGAGGGAGAGGGAGCTGACCGAGGTGTTTTGCGTCATACATCGACCTGAAAGACTGAGTCGATTATGGATCCGGTACAGCAAGATCAAGTCGGCGTATCTCTTAATCATCCCCCAATCGGCCCCTCTCCCGGAGGGAGAGGGGCAGACCGAGGTGTCTGGGGTCATACATCGACCTGAAAGACTGGGGCGATTGTGGATTCGGCACAGCAGGATCAGGTCGGCGTAGTTCTCCAATATCCCCCAATCAGTCCCCTCTCCCTTCGGGAGAGGGTTAGGGTGAGGGGCTGTTGCTCTTAGCTCTAGCTCTTCGCTCTAGCCCTTGCCTTTGGTGCGGGTCATATTCGGCCCGCCATTCTTCTCAAGATGCTCGATGATGATCCCCGCCACATTCTTCCCCGTGGTGGTCTCGATCCCTTCCAGACCCGGCGACGAGTTCACTTCCATCACCAGCGGCCCGTGATTGGAGCGCAGGATATCCACGCCCGCCACCGCCAGGCCCATGACCTTGGCTGCGCGCAACGCGGTCATGCGCTCTTCCGGGGTGATCTTGATCAGGCTGGCGCTGCCGCCGCGATGCAGGTTGGAGCGGAACTCGCCGGGTTTGGCCTGACGCTTCATCGCTGCGATGACTTTGTCACCGACCACGAAGCAGCGAATATCCGCACCACCCGCTTCCTTGATGTACTCCTGAACCATGATGTTCTGCTTCAGGCCCATGAACGCCTCGATCACCGACTCTGCGGCCGTGGCGGTTTCGCACAGCACCACGCCGATACCTTGCGTGCCTTCCAGCACTTTGATCACCAATGGCGCACCGTTGACCATGTCGATCAGATCGGGAATGTCATCCGGCGAGTGGGCAAACCCGGTCACCGGCAGACCGATGCCGCGCCGCGACAGCAGTTGCAGCGAACGCAACTTGTCCCGCGAACGGGCGATGGCCACCGATTCGTTGAGCGGGAATACCCCCATCATTTCGAACTGGCGCAACACCGCGCAGCCGTAGAACGTCACCGACGCACCGATCCGTGGAATCACCGCGTCAAAGCCTTCCAGCGGTTTGCCGCGATAGTGGATCTGCGGCTTGTGGCTGGCGATGTTCATGTAGGCGCGCAAGGTGTCGATCACTACCATTTCATGCCCGCGCTCGGTTCCGGCTTCGACCAGACGGCGGGTGGAATACAGACGCGGGTTCCGCGACAGCACAGCGATCTTCATGCAACACCTGTGGAGGAGGTAGATACCGGGAACACCGGCTTGTCTTGTACATACTTGATGCCCGGATTGACGACCAGTTGGCCATCGATCAGGGCTTTGGAACCGAGCAACAGGCGATAGCGCATGGATTTGCGGCAGGCGAGGGTGAACTCGATCGGCCAGACCCGATCACCCAAAGCCAGAGTGGTGCTGATCACATAGCGCTCCTGGGCATGGCCGTTGGAGCTTTTGATGGTTTTGCGCGTCACCAGTGGCGCTTCGCAGCGGCGGTGACGCAACTGCACCACCGTGCCCAGGTGCGCGGTGAAGCGCACCCATTTCTCACCGTCGCGTTCGAACGGTTCGATGTCGGTGGCATGCAGGCTGGAGGTGCTGGCGCCGGTGTCGATTTTCGCTCGCAGGCCTGCGACTCCCAAATCCGGGAGCGCCACCCACTCGCGCAGACCGACAACGGTCAAATGATCAAATGTCTTCAATAGAAAAAACCAACGATTAACGTGTCCAGGCCTCAGGTGAAACCTGGGCCAACGCTTTGAATGCAGGTTTGGCGAACCAGTAGCCCTGCATCAGAAATATTCCACAGTCCGCCAGGAAATCCCGTTCACCGGCGCTCTCGATGCCTTCGGCAATGACTGTAACGTCCAACTCCGCACAGATTGTGACAATCCCCCGCACTATCGCCTGACGAACACGGTCTTGATCGACATCGCGGATCAGCGCCATGTCGAGTTTGATCAGGTCCGGTTGGAAATCAGCCAGCAGATTGAGCCCCGAATAACCGGCACCGAAATCGTCGATGGCAGTCTTGAAGCCGAATTCGCGGTATTCACGCAGAATATTGGTCAAATGGCGATAGTTATCTACGTGCTCGCTTTCCAGGGTTTCGAAAATCAGCCGGTCGATAGGGAAACGGTGTTTTTTTGCCGCCTCCAGGGTACTGCGAATGCATAACTCTGGACGATAGACCGCGTTGGGCATGAAGTTGATCGACAAGTGTGTCTGCATATTAAGATCGGCCGCACCTTCGATGGCGCGGGTCCGGCAGAGCTGGTCGAAACGGTAGCGGTTATCTTCTGTAACCTGATCCAACACAGTGAGTGCGCCTTCACCCTTCACACCGCGAACCAGCGCTTCATGGGCGAAAACCGACTGGTCGCGCAGATCGACGATGGGTTGGTAGGCGAAGGAAAAATCGAAGCCCAGCGGTTCGCTTTGCTGACACCCTTGGCAACCGGCCTTGGGTGAGGTTAATGAAGACGGAAATTTAGTCACTCGATCACTCCATGCCGATGTACCGGCCAAGATCACAGTCTATCTGGAGGGCCGAGTTCTTGCGCCCGACAGAAACGGTAGTACAGTTCCGACTACTGGCCGAACGAGGAATTCAAATGGCACAAAAAAGCGAAGAGGACGACAAGGTCCGTCTCGACAAGTGGCTGTGGGCTGCGCGTTTTTATAAGACCCGCGCCTTGGCCAAAGCGGCGATCGAGAGCGGCAAGGTGCATTGTCGCGGCGAACGCTGCAAGCCTGGCAAAGAGCCACGCATTGGCGATGAGTTCGAGATTCGTACCGGGTTTGAAGTGCGTACGGTGAAGGTTGAAGCGTTGTCGATTGTGCGACGTGGCGCCCCGGAGGCGCAGACGCTGTATGCAGAGACCGAGGCGAGTATTGCCAAGCGTGAAGCAGCCGCGGCGATGCGCAAGGCGGGCGCGTTGGGCGTGAGCACCGACGGCAAGCCGAGCAAAAAGCAGCGGCGGGATTTGTTCAAGTTTCGCGGTAGCAGTAACGACGAATAATCGCGTTGTTGGTGCTGGCCTCTTCGCGAGCAAGCTCGCTCCCACAGGAAACTGCATTCTAATGTGGGAGCGAGCCTGCTCGCGAATCGCGGGCGCAGCGCTCGCCGAAGACAGCTCGGTATCAGGCGCTACGCACCACACTCATCCGCGAAACCAGCGGCAACTTGCCCACCAGCGAAAAGATCGGCGCCGTCACCTTCAGCCAGAAGTTCGAGGCGTGATACGCAAACGGAGTGTAGAAACCCCAACCCAACGCCCACACCGCCAGCAGCAGACCGCCGATGTAATCGTCCTGACCCCAATGCGCACCGGCCACCAGGCGCGGCAGCATGAACAGCAGCGCCAGACCCCAGATCGTCAGAAACTGGCCGACCGTACGACTGAACACGCCCATAAATAGCGCCCAGATCAACAGCACTGAAGCATGATCACCCGGAAAACTCTGGCCGGAGCGATCCTTCAGCTCCCAGGTTTTCTCCAGGTGCGGGAAGTAATCGCTGATATGCACCGCGCCTTCGAGCACCATCGACGGGCTGCTGTGTTGCCAGTCCATATGGTCGGCGAACTTGGAAAACAGCGCGCGGATCACCACCATCAACAACAGGATCGAGAAAAAACCGAAGAATGCGCGACGCACGTCAATGGCCTTGAACACCCAGTCACCCTTGATCAGCAGCGTCAGCAGGATCAGTCCGACAACGATGTCGAATGGGCGCAGACTTGCAATTGCCCAGATGTGGAGCCATATCGGGTTGCTGGCCAGCGGTGCATTGAGCGAGCGGAACAGCCACTCGTCGAAAATCACACACAGCGAGTTGCCCGTAGGCCATAACCAGAAAGCCAGTAGCGCCAACGGCACTACGTTGCACAGAACCAGCCGGCCGAGGTTCCACCTAGATTGGAACAAACCCGGATTGTTCATAAAATGCCTCCCATGGCAGAGCAGTCGGCACCAAAAAGAGTGCCAAGAAGCGCAAATTTTCACGTCTTGTAACCATTTTGTCACCACATTCAGATACCCAAAATTATGACCGACCTAGCGGATACCGATTTCACCCAACGTTTCATCTTCGATGACAGCGACACGCGCGGCGAACTGGTTGCGCTTGAACGCAGCTACGCCGAGGTTCTCGCCAAGCACCCGTACCCGGAGCCAGTGGCGCAACTGCTGGGCGAATTGATGGCGGCCGCCTCGTTGCTGGTAGGCACGCTGAAGTTCGATGGCTTGCTGATTCTGCAGGCGCGTTCCGAAGGCCCGATCCCGCTGCTGATGATCGAATGTTCCAGCGAGCGCGATATCCGTGGCCTGGCGCGTTACAACGCCGAGCAGATCGCGCCGGATGCGACCCTTGCCGACCTGATGCCGGGCGGTGACCTGACCCTGACCGTCGACCCGACTGTCGGTCAGCGCTACCAGGGCATTGTCGATCTCGACGGCGAAACCCTGTCGGAATGCTTCACCAACTATTTCGTCATGTCGCAACAGGTCGGCACGCGCTTCAAGCTGTTCGCCGATGGCCGTCGTGCCCGCGGGATGCTGCTGCAACAACTGCCGGCCGATCGCCTGAAAGACGAAGAAGAGCGCGCCGCCAGCTGGCAGCACCTCACCGCACTGGCGAGCACGCTGACCGCCGATGAGTTGTTGAGCCTGGACAACGAAACCGTGTTGCATCGCCTCTACCATGAAGAGCAGGTGCGCCTGTTTGATGTGCAGAACCTGCGTTTCCGTTGCACCTGCTCGCGCGAGCGTTCGGGCAACGCGCTGGTCAGTCTGGGTCTTGAGGATGCACAACAATTGGTCCAAGAGAACGGCGGCACTATCGAGATCGATTGCCAGTTCTGCAATCAGCAGTACCTGTTCGACGCGGCCGATATTGCTCAATTGTTCGCTGGCGCAGGCGTCGACACGCCGTCAGATACCCGGCACTAAAACGGTTCAGCGCAGGTAAATTCACTGCGTAACGACGGAATTTCGCCGTTACGACGGGAGGACCCTACTCTTTTTGGGCTTTTCTGGCATAATCCGGCCCACTTTTTTCGCGGTAGTAGTGCACGACTTTCTACTACAAAACGTTTGGAGCACACTCGGCCACTGGCCGACGGGGAACCTCATGACGCAAGCCAATAACGCCGTGTACACCGATCTGAGTGTTGATGATCTGGTAAAAGAAGCCCTGAACCGCGGTGAGGGCGAGCTTGCCGATACCGGCGCTCTGGTTGTTCGCACTGGTCACCGCACCGGTCGTTCGCCTGTTGACCGTTTCATCGTTGAAGAGCCTTCCACCCAGGCCGCTATTGCCTGGGGCCCGATCAACCGCAAGTTCCCGGCCGACAAGTTCGATGCGCTGTGGGCTCGCGTTGAGGCGTTCAATAACGCGCAAGAGCACTTTGTGTCCCACGTGCATGTAGGCGCGGCGGAAGATCACTACCTGGCCGTGAAAATGACCACCCAGACTGCCTGGCAGAATCTGTTCGGTCGTTGCCTGTTCATCAACCCGGCCCAGTACAACCCGGCCGGTCGTGAAGAGTGGCAAGTGCTCAACGTGGCCAACTTCGAGTGCGTGCCTGAGCGTGACGGCACCAACTCCGACGGTTGCGTGATCCTCAACTTCGCACAGAAAAAAGTGTTGATCGCCGGCATGCGTTACGCCGGTGAGATGAAGAAAGCCATGTTCTCCGTGCAGAACTTCCTGCTGCCGGCCGCTGACGTGCTGCCAATGCACTGCGCTGCCAACATCGGCGAAGAAGGCGACGTGACCCTGTTCTTCGGTCTGTCGGGCACCGGTAAAACCACCCTGTCGGCCGACGAAAGCCGTTACCTGATCGGTGATGACGAACACGGCTGGGGCGAAGGCGTGGTGTTCAACATCGAAGGCGGTTGCTATGCCAAGTGCATCGACCTCTCCGAGAAGAACGAGCCGGTTATCTGGAAAGCCATCAAGCACGGTGCTGTACTGGAAAACGTCGTGATCGACGATGCCAAGCACGCCGACTACGCCGATGTCAGCCTGACCCAGAACAGCCGCGCCGCGTACCCGCTGGAACACGTTGCCAAGCGTTCCGAGCACAACCTCGGTGGCGAGCCAAACGCGGTGATCTTCCTGACCTGCGACCTGACCGGCGTACTGCCGCCAGTGTCGATCCTCAACGAAGAACAAGCGGCCTACCACTTCCTGTCCGGCTACACCGCTCTGGTGGGCTCGACTGAAATGGGTTCGGGCAGCGGCATCAAGTCGACCTTCTCCACCTGCTTCGGCGCACCGTTCTTCCCGCGCCCGGCTGGCGAATACGCCGAGCTGCTGATCAAGCGCATCCGCGGCTTCGGCTCCAAGGTCTACCTGGTCAACACCGGTTGGACCGGCGGCGGCTACGGCGTCGGCAAACGCTTCAACATCCCGACCACCCGCGCAGTGATCGCAGCGATCCAGAGCGGCGCACTGATCGGTGCAGCCACCGAACACCTCGACACCATCAACCTCGACGTGCCACTGGCCGTACCGGGCGTTGAAACCAACCTGCTCAACCCACGCAACACCTGGGCTGACAAGGCTGCGTACGACGAGGCTGCGAAAGCACTGGCCGGTCTGTTCATCGAGAACTTCAAGAAGTTCGAAGTGAGCGACGCGATCAAGGCTGCAGGGCCGAAGTTGTAAGATTGGTTTGTTGTGAATGAAAAAGCCGCCCTTTAGGGGCGGCTTTTTTGTGGGCGTTTTTCTTGCTATGTGCCCTGCGAGGGCTTTCGCGTCAGCAATTCAGACAGCGAGTGAGTATTCATTGGGAAGTTCTTGAGTTTGTCTTCACTCACATATGCGGCTTCGATAACGCTCGTGTGTGAAGTCGGTAGTTTTCTTGGTTTTGGAATATCGAGACTCGGTTCACTCGCTGATTTTTTGCCGAGTGAAGTCTTAGAAAAAAGAAGCCTTGAGTCCTGCAGTCGGTAACCGAGTTCATCCGTGGAACCCAGAAGATTCAGATCTTGCTCGAGACCTAGTACGTGCATCACTGACAAGTACGCTCCCATTGTGACGCCTGCACTACCTGCTTCCAGTGAGCGTAATGTCATGACTGACATTCCAGCCCTTTCAGCGACTAGTTTTGCAGTGAGTCTGCGTCTAAGACGCGCCAGTTTCAGGCGCTCACCAAGATCGTTCAAGAGTCGTGCAACCTTCGGAAGTAGCGGCGAGGTTCTCCTGGCCATAAAGCTAAAATTCCTTCACTTTTGGGGTGATAACAACGGAATAATTACAGTTGACCGGGGGGCAAGGAGTTACGTTTACCCTTGGGTCATTCAACCTTCTGAGCGCCCCATCACTCAACTGTCTGACGTGATCACGGCCATTGTTGCCTGGCATGCATCACTCTCAATACTTCCACACATTCGTTTTTGATCGTGTAAACGATGACGTAACTGGGGGTTGCGACGATTTCCCGTGTTCCTTCAACTCTGCCCTTTTTGTACAGCGTTGGACGCTGTCGGGCGAGCTCCCCTTTTGCTTCAAATATCTCATCGAGGTCAGCCGCTGCTTCAGGGTTGTCCTGACTAATACGGTCCATAATCCGCTCTCGGTCAATATGCGTCTCCGGACGCCAAATCAACTTCATTAGCGCACTCGTTTACGCAGGGCATCACGCTTGGCGGCAAATATTCGGCGGGTTTCTTCATCGCTAATACTAGGTCTTGGATCGTCAATACTGATCTGTACCTGTCGTTTGAACCATTCATCATATGCGGCTGCCTCATGCGCTTGTTTCATTGCTTCGGCGCGATCAGGACGAGCGTATGTTTTCATTTGCGATGGGTCATAGCTGGAAGCGTCAACATCGAACTGGTTGATACCCAGTCCTCTCAAATAGGTCACCAGTGTTTCAAGCCTTTTGAACAGGCGCACCTGGCCACTCCGTTGCGCTGTTAGCAGATATTCTTCATTGCCACGCTGAATTTGGATCGCCCAGCCACCAGACTTGGCGACGATACTTGTGCTTCTTACAGAGCCGTTTTCAATCAGGCGAATGAGAGAGCTGTGATCAATGGTTTCAGTGGTCATGGAAGCAAACTCTTGGCTGAACAGTGGCGTCCATCGTACGCAATCAATAGTAGTTTGCAAAATTCAACTCCTGGCAGTAGACACTGAGTGTCCAAAATTATGTTTGTTGGTGAGGCAGGCGATTCTTGTCGGAAACATACCTGCCTGAGATTGTTTTCAGGCTGGATCCTTCCAATTGAGCATTCGCTGCTGCGCGACCTGCAGCAGGTCACAGCCATCCTGCGTCAGCAGATAGAGGGCGTGGGTGATGTGGGGGATGTCTTCGACGTCGGCTTGTTTGAAGCTGAGGCAGTAGAGGGTTTTTAGCAGGTCGCTTGAAGCGCGCAGGCGCTGGACGGCGCATTCGAGGATGTCTTGTGGATTGGCCGTTGTGTCGATGATCAGGGGCTTGGTGTCGGTGAGGTTGGATTCGAGGGCGCGGTAGCGATCGGTGGTGAATTGATTCCAAGTTGTCATTTTTTAATCCTCAATTGCTTCGAAAGAAGCCACCGCATCGTGACCAAGCGACAGGAGGCAACTGTGTTCGGGTTGGTCAACCGGTGAGGATCGCGCACATACCCGGCACACCCGAAGGTGTCCCAAACACAGTCACCATAAACCGCAGGCAAGTGAGTGCCGGCAGCATACAGCGCGTGCGTATACACGATCCAATCGGGTGACCAAGCCCGAGCCGCTGATTTGGCAGCGACAGGCACGACTATAGATTTGGCTTACCAAGCCGCGATAGGCGGCAAGGGAGTCTGGGTTTGTAGGAATGGGACGAATAGCGGATAGGCCATTGCTGTAGGTTTTTTCGTCCGTTCACGCGCCCACGGCCTTCAACCAATAACCCGATACGCCGCCACATCCAGCACACTCGTCGTCAGCCCCGTCGCAGGCGCGTAGATCGGGCCTTTCACCGCCGAAAACGGTACGCCTTTGCTGCCCAGAGACACGTAGCGTTCGCCTTTATCCAGTTCGGTGAAGTAGGTGTAGGAAATATTGTGCATCCGTTTGTACCGGGCTTCATCGCGGACGATGCCGTTGGTGAGGTTTTGCAGGTCGGTCTGGGTCAGGTTGAGGGTTTTGTTCAGTTGTACGCCCCAGCGCTTGAGGCACGTTTCGGCGTAGTGACGGACCACGCGGCCAGGTTCCACCAGGGTTTTCAGGTCGCTTGCGCTGGCAGGGACGCCACCGTCAGCTGTGGCGTTGCCCGCCATGGTCGCGTGGCGGCCGGCCATGGGGTAGACGCTGGTTTTGGTGCCGGTGGCGGTCTGCGGGATCACGCAACTGAAACCCTTGGAGCGTTCATCGCGGGCATAGAAAGCGACATATTCTTTGACGTTGGCGCCGAGTTTGACGCGTTGATCCTGGAAGTTGCCGATTCCCGGGACTGGATCAAGGGCGAATATATTAACCGGGATATTGTTAAGTTGAGGATCATTTAACATCGCATTGGCCAGCATGTGGCAACTTATGCCGCCTCGGCTCCAACCCACCAGATTGACGCGGGTGGGAATAATGCCATCTTTGCGGAACGTTCTGATGATCCCTTCCTGTAACTTCTGTTGAGTAATGCTGCGGTCGCCGTAGTTGTACTTTCGCCACATCCACGAGCCTTCGACTTTGACATCGTCAATAGGAATACCGGCGGCTTTGAGGCGGTTGTATTCGGCCTCGGTGAGTTGTACGCGCTGCCAGTCGCATTTGCCCTTGATAACGTTGAGCGCATGCTGCACGTTTTCCTCCCAGCCCTTGCCGAACAGTGTGCCGGTAAGGCCGTATTCCTTGGTCTTGGTGAACAGGTCGTCAGCTTGCAGGTTGCCGCTGCCGGGTCCGTCGACGACGATCCATTCGGCGAACTCGCGGCCGGTATGGTTGGCAGCCAGTGTGGAAACCAGTTCGCCGTCCCAGAAGTTTTCATGGGTGGTATCGAACTTGTTGGAACCCGTGCCGCAAAAAAATATAGTTAAAACTGTCATGGTGTTGCTCTCGTTTATTTGTAAGAGCGAACAAGTTAGTGCGAGTTGCATGTATAAATAAAGAGTGTTGGTGTTTCCGTATTTGTAGAAGAGTTAGTTGTGTGTTGTTTGTGATGGTTGTTGTTTGGCGACTTCAAGCAAGTTGCAACCATCCTGTACCAGCAAATAAAGTGCATTGACGATGTTGGGAATATCTTTCACGTCAGCCTGTTTGAAACATAGGCAGTAGAGCGTTTCCAGCAAATCACCGGCCGCGCGTAAACGCTGATCGGCGGCATTGATCAAGTCAGTCTGGCTGGAGTGGCTGTCGATAAGCAGCACCGGGTTTTCGCTGTAGCAAGTCTTGAGTGGGCGATAGCGGTTGATCATGGTGAGGCGTGTCCTGTTCGAAGGCGCTGGGGCGGGCCGGCAGAGTGTTTGCAGCCGCGCCGGCCACTATAGAAGGGCGTTTCTCTGTGGGACAAGACAGCCGCAATGGACAGTATTCGTAGGGGTTTTTCCGTGGTTTGAGGAAATGCCCTACGTGTTTTCGCAGCTTTTTCAGGCCAAAACCCTTAGGCGTAATAATTCCTACTTGTTTGTCAGGCGATTCGCGGTAAACCGCTGTATCGTGCGCGCCAGAATCTGTAGGGCGTTTCCAAACGTCTGACACGCGCTTAAAGGGAATTAGGTATGCACTGGCTACGAATGGCCGCGATTTTATTGCTCGGGCTGAGCACTTGCCGTTTGACCATGGGCTCGGACGTTGGCAATGCATGGGTGCTGGATCGTCTCGATCGCACGGATTGGCCGGAGGCACTCATCAGCCAGGCGAGCATGGACACGGCGTCGCGCGGTGAGGTGTTGATGTTCGCCAAAGCCCTGTTGGCCAGTGAAACACTGGATGAAGAAGGGCTTGAGCAGCGACTCGGTGTGCCGCACGTGCAACTGAAGTCGATTCGCCACGTGCGCGATGGCCTCTGGGAGGGATTGCTGCGCACCTATCGCAACGCCAGTCAGAGCTGTGATGAGCAACCGTTCTGCCCGCGTGTGCGCAGCGTCGCTGATCTGCGTCAGTTGGCGGCGGCATTCACCGGCGATATCAGCCCGGCCCATGCGTTGTGGGCGAGCAAGAGTCAGGGCGTGCATGAGCAGATGCTGAATGAGCAGTTGCGGGTGGCGGTGTTGCGCCCCTGAACTTCAGGATTTTGTATTGTTCTGAGTGGCCTCTTCGCGAGCAGGCTCGCTCCCACAGGGACCGTGGTGTTCAAGTAATCGCTGTATCATTCCGAATCGATTTGGCCCCGACCTTTTCTCGACTCGCTGCGATCGCCCGCTAGGCTGTTGGCATGGCAGCAGTCAATGGAGTGACAGCGAATGCACAACACCCTGGAACAGGTTTTTGGTTTTCCACAGTTTCGACCCGGACAAGAGACGGCGATCAGCGCGGTGCTGGCCGGGCGTTCGGCGGCGGCGATTTTTCCCACCGGTTCCGGCAAGTCGATTTGTTATCAATTGCCGGCGCTGATGCTGCCGCACCTGACGTTGGTGGTCTCGCCGTTACTGGCGCTGATGCAGGATCAACTGGCCTTCTTGCAGCGTCATGGCATATCCGCAGGCAGCATCGATTCGGCGCAGAGTCGCGATGATGCCAATGACGTGATGGCCCGCGCCCGTTCGGGCGAGTTGAAGATTCTGATGATCTCGGTGGAGCGCTTGAAGAACGAGCGCTTTCGCAACTTTTTGCAGCAGGTACCGATCTCGTTGCTGGTGGTGGACGAGGCGCATTGCATCTCGGAATGGGGCCACAATTTCCGCCCCGATTACCTCAAGCTGCCGGACTATCAGCGCCAGTTCAACATCCCGCAAACCTTGCTGCTGACCGCTACAGCAACACCGAAAGTCATCGCTGACATGCAGGCCAAATTCGCGATTGCTGCCGACGATGTGGTGACCACCGGTTTCTACCGGCCCAATCTCAATCTGCTGGTCGAACCGGTGCGCGGTCAGGACAAGCGTCGGCGTCTGGTGGAATGGATGAGTGAGCGGCCGGGGCAGCCGAGCATCGTCTACGTGACCTTGCAGAAAACCGCTGAGCACATCGCCGAACACCTTGAACGCAACGGCATTCAGGCCGAGGCTTATCACGCCGGTTTAGCCCACGACAAACGCGAGGCGATCCAGAAGCGCTTTATGGCAGGGCAGTCCAATTGCATCGTTGCGACGATCGCTTTCGGTATGGGCATCGACAAGAGCGACATCCGCAATGTCGTGCACTTCGACTTGCCCAAATCCATCGAAAACTATAGTCAGGAAATCGGCCGCGCCGGGCGCGACGGGCAGCCGTCGGACTGCCTGGTATTGGCCAATCGCGACAGCCTCAACGTGCTGGAAAACTTCGTCTACGGCGATACGCCGGAGCGTGATGGCATCCGCTATGTGCTCGACGAACTGAAGGCCTCGGTGCCGGAAGGACAGTGGGAGTTTCTGCTCGGGCCATTGGCGGATCAGAGCAATATTCGCTCACTGCCGCTGAAAACATTGCTGGTGCAACTGGAGCTGCGCGGGTTGATCGCGCCGCGCTATGCCTACTACGCCGAATACCGTTTCAAATACCTGCTGGAACCGGAAGCGCTGCTTGAGCGTTTCGACGGTGAGCGCAGGGATTTCGTTGCAGCGATCATTCAGACCTCGGCGCGCGCGCGCACCTGGGCCACGGTGAATTTCGAGGCGATGTATTCGCAATATTCCGCCGAACGCAATCGAGTGGTGAAGGCGCTGGATTACTTTCAGGAAAAGGGCTGGGTCGAGCTGGAAAGCAAGCAGATGACCGAGGTCTACAGCCTGCTGAATAGTGACTTTGACAGCGATGCCCTGAGCGCTGAGCTGCATGACTATTTCACCCGGCATGAGCAGGCCGAAGTGGCGCGCATCCACGCGATGCTTGAAGTTTTTGCCACCGAGCGTTGTCTGGGTTATCGCCTGGCCGAGTATTTCGGGGATCGCAATGCGCCTGAGCGGTGTGGGCATTGCTCGGTGTGTCATGGCCAGGTTGCACGGTTGCCGGCACCGCCGGAGTTGCCCGCGCTTGTGGATAAAAACTTTGTGGCGCTGTGCGGCGATTTTATCCACAGGCATGAGCAGCACACCGGGGTCATCCCGACAGCAGAGCGGGTGACGCGGTTTCTGTGCGGGATCAGTGTGCCGCTGTTTACCAAGCTCAAGGCGCGAGCGATTCCCGGGTTTGCGGAATTGGAAGAGTATCCCTATGCCGAAGTCCGGAACTGGGCTGACGATCATTTGCTCGATTAAACATAAATCCTGTGGGAGTCAGGGCGCCTGCATCCATCCGCTGAATGTCGATCATCACGGTAATAAACTTCAAAAACCGTCGTTGGCTGACTATGGTTGAGGTCTGTCTTTGGATCGCCAACAAGAGAACAACATGAGCCAGACATCCTTCGATATTCAGCAGGCCGCCGTGATCGGTGCGGGCACCATGGGCCGGGGCATTGTCATGTGCCTGGCCAATGCCGGGGTGAGCGTGCAGTGGGTGGATAACAATCCACAGATGCTTGAACAGGCGCTAGCCACCGTGGCAGAGACTTATGCACACAACGTGCGGCAGGGGCGAGTTGATCAGGCCGAGGCGGATGCGCGTCTGGCGCGAGTCAGTGCGGCGGCGGATTATGCGGCGATTCGCAATGTCGATCTGGTGATCGAGGCGGTGTACGAAAATCTTGAGCTGAAGCAAAAGATCTTTCGTGAGCTGGATGGTTTGCTCAAGCCTGAGGCGCTGTTGGCGAGTAATACCTCGGCGCTGGACATCGATGCGATTGCTGCCGCGACAAGGCGCCCGGAGCAAGTGTTGGGCCTGCATTTCTTCAGCCCGGCACACATCATGAAACTGCTGGAGATCGTGCGCGGCGCGCAGACTTCGCCGGCCGCTCTGGAAGCAGCACTGGCGCTGGGCAAACGCATGGGCAAGGTCAGCGTGGTGTCGGGCAACTGCCACGGTTTTATCGGCAATCGCATGTTGCATCCGTATGTGCTGGAGGCGCGCAAGATGTTGCTCGAAGGCGCTTATCCACAGCAGGTCGACGCAGCGCTGCAAGGTTTCGGTTTTGCCATGGGGCCGTTCCGCATGTACGACGTGGTCGGCATCGATCTGGAGTGGCGTGCACGTGAGTTGGCCGGCAAGGGCCAGGATGCGCCGGAGGTTCAGGTGGATAACCGCTTGTGCGAGATGGGCCGGTTCGGGCAGAAGTCCGGCAACGGTTATTACCATTACGAACCGGGCAGTCGTCAGGCTGAGCCCGATCCTGAGGTCGATGCGCTGGTATTGCAGGTCAGCGAAGGGCTGGGCTTCCAGCGCCGCGAGATTGGTCCGGAGGAGATTCTGGAGCGTTGTCTGCTGGCATTGGTCAACGAGGGGGCGAAGATTTTGCAGGAGGGCATTGCCGAGTCGGCGCACGATATCGATCTGGTGTATCTGAACGGCTATGGCTTCCCGGCGGACAAGGGCGGGCCGATGGCCTGGGCGGATCAGCAAGGGCTGGCGGCTATTCATCAGCGCTTGCTGGCGCTGGAGACGCGGCAAGGTGATCAGTGGAAACCGGCGCGGTTGATTGGTGAGTTGGCGGCGCAAGGGCAGGGGTTTGCTCAAATGTGATGTCGCCGCCAGAATCGATCCCCCTCACCCCAGCCCTCTCCCCCAAAGGGGGCGAGGGGAAAGGGAGCCGATCTGCGTGGGTTTCAAAACTTGAGTTCGACTCGAAGGATCAGGTCGGTGTATTCCGAGAGAACACCTCGGTCAGTCCCCTCTCCCTCTGGGAGAGGGCTAGGGTGAGGGCAAGCGGCCTCACTGAAAAGCAGGAGAACCAGCACAACCATGTCCAGCCCTCAACGCACCGACTACCCACACTTCCAGCCCATCACCACACGCTGGCACGACAACGACGCCTATGGTCACGTCAACAACGTCACCTACTACAGCTTCTTCGATACGGCGGTGAACACCTACCTGATTCAGGTCGGTGGTCTGGATATCCATGACGGTGAGGTGGTGGGGTTTGTGGTCAGTTCGGCGTGCGATTACTTCGCCTCGATCGCCTTCCCGGATCTGATCGAGATCGGTCTGCGAGTCGGCAAGTTGGGCAACAGTTCAGTGCAATACGAGCTGGCGGTGTTCAAGGTCGGCGAAAGCGAGGCGTGTGCGGCCGGGCGTTTCGTGCATGTGTTCGTTGATCGGGCGAGCAATCAGCCAGTGCCGATTCCTGCGGAACTGCGGCAGGCACTGGAATACCTTGTGGTTTAAAAAAGGCAAAAAAAATCGCAGCCCTCGGGCTGCGATTTTTGTTCAAGCATTCGCCTTAACGGTGGCGATAGTACTTGTGATGCTTGCGGTGGCCATAGGCATGGCCGCGACCTGGGTGGCCGTCGCGGTAGTAGCGACGATCATCATGGCGACGGTCGTAACGACGATCGTCGTCATCACTCTTGTTGCCCATGTAGTTACCCAGCGCGCCACCGGCGCCGCCACCTGCTGCGGAGCCGATCAGGCTGCCGGTGGTGCCGCCCATGCTGCGGCCGACCACGTTACCGCCGGCTGCGCCCAGCGCACCACCGATGGCGGCTTCGCCACGGCTGCGTTTGTCGGCGCCGACCGCACTACCACCCGCGCCGCCCAAGGCTGCGCCGATAGTGGAACCTGTATTGCCGCCTAAGGACTGACCGACGACCGAGCCAAGAACCCCGCCCAATGCGCCGCCCACACCTGCTTCGGTGGTGCCGCCTGCGGAAGCAAAACCACTGACCAGGCCAAGGGACAACAAGAGAATCGAGGAGAACTTCATAGATGAGCCTCAAAGGGATGACGGCGCCGATCCTGAGGCTGTGTGACAAGCGTGACAATCGAAATCCGACGAATAACACGACTTGTATACAACTTTGCAAGTTACTGTTTTTTCACCGGAACTTAACTGTTTTTTGCCGGTCTTTAGCTACTTCGGACAGGCCGTTTTTGTGAAAAAGCGGCCTTTTTTTTGGGCGGTTGAAAAGTGCGAGCGGGAAGAAATGTATTGAATGTCCCACCGCTTTCGCGAGCAAGCTCGCTCTCACATTGAAATGCATTCCAATGTGGGAGCGAGCTTGCTCGCGAATAGGCCGCTACTGACACTGCGTTATGCGGATTTGGCCATGATCAACCCGGTCTCACTCGCCGCTTCCAACCGAATCGCAATGAACTTAGACGTCGGCGTATGGCTGCCATCCCCGGTGCTCTCCAATGGCACCAGCGGATTCACTTCCGGGTAATAAGCCGCCGCTTGCCCGGCCGGAATATCAAACGCCAGCAAGGTGAAGCCCTTCACCCGACGCTCGCGACCATCGTCCCACAGCGAAACGATGTCAGCCTTCTGCCCCGGACGGAAGCCCAGACGAATGATGTCCGCCTCGTTGGCAAACAGCACATCACGTTGGCCCTTCACTCCGCGATAACGGTCGTCGAGACCATAAATCGTGGTGTTGTACTGATCGTGGGAGCGCATCGATTGCAGGATCAGATCCGGCAGTTGCCCGGTGGCGCGGGTGCGTTCGTGTACCAGATCTTTCGGCAGCATGTTCGCGCGGAAATTGGCCCGGCCTGATGGCGTGTTCCACTTGCGTGCGCCAGCGCTGTTACCGAGGTAGAAACCGCCCGGGTTCTTGATCTTCTCGTTGAACTCTTTGAAGTTGGGAATGGTGTCGGCGATCAGTTCGCGGATGCGCCCGTAATCGGCCACCAGCCAGTTCCAGTCCACCGGTTTGCTGCCCAGTGTGGCGGCAGCGATGCCGGCGATGATCGATGGCTCCGAGCGCATCTGGTTCGACAGCGGCTGCAACTGACCGTTGGAGGCGTGAACCATGCTGAACGAGTCTTCCACGGTGACCGCTTGCGGGCCCTCAGTCTGGATATCGATGTCGGTCCGGCCGAGGCACGGCAGGATCAGCGCGTCTTTACCGTGAGCCAGATGGCTGCGGTTGAGTTTGGTGCTGATCTGCACGGTCAGGTCGCAATTGCTCAGTGCGGCGAAGGTACGCGGGCTGTCCGGCGTGGCTTGGGCGAAGTTGCCGCCCAGACCGATAAAGACTTTGGCGCGTCCCTCGGCCATCGCATGGATCGCTTCGACCACGTTGTGGCCGTTGTGACGCGGCACCTTGAACTGAAAGCGTCGTTCCAGCGAATCGAGGAACGCTACTGGCGGACGCTCGTTGATGCCCATCGTGCGGTCGCCCTGCACGTTACTGTGGCCGCGCACCGGGCACAGACCAGCACCGGGTTTACCGATGTTGCCGCGCAGCAGCATCAGGTTGGCGATTTCCTGGATGGTCGGCACCGAATGGCGATGCTGGGTGATGCCCATCGCCCAGCACATGATCACGTTCTTGCCTTTGGCGTACATGCGCGCGGCTTGTTCGATCTCGACCAGGGTCAGGCCGGATTGCTCGACGATCTGTTCCCACGGCGTGTCATCGACCACGCCGAGATACTCCAGCACGTTAGCGCTGTGGGCATTAAGGAAGTCGTGATCGAACACGGCAGGTTCGCCAGCCTTCTGCGCGTCGCGCTCCCACTGCAGAAGGAACTTGGCCATGCCGCGCAGCAGCGCCATGTCACCGCCGAGTGCTGGGCGGAAATACGCGGTGTTGGTCGGCTTGTCGCCGTTGGTGAGCATTTCGATCGGGTGTTGCGGGTGCTGAAAACGCTCCAGGCCACGCTCTTTCAACGGGTTGATGCACACCACTTGCGCGCCGCGCTTCACCGCTTCACGCAGCGGTTCGAGCATGCGCGGGTGGTTGGTGCCCGGGTTCTGGCCCCAGACGAAAATTGCGTCGGCGTGTTCGAAGTCGTCGAAGGTCACGGTGCCTTTACCAACGCCAACACTCTGCGCCAACGCCACACCGCTGGCCTCGTGGCACATGTTCGAGCAGTCAGGGAAGTTGTTGGTGCCGTAAGCGCGCACGAACAGCTGATACAGGTACGCCGCCTCGTTGCTGGCGCGACCCGAGGTGTAGAACTCGGCCAGATCCGGGCTCGGCAGGCTTTGCAGGTGCTTGGCGATCAGCGTGTAGGCGTCGTCCCAGCTGATCGGCTTGTAGCGATCGGTTTCGGCGTCGTAGACCATCGGCTCGGTCAGGCGGCCCTGATATTCCAGCCAGTAATCGCTCTGCTCCAGCAAGGAGGTCACGCTGTGTTTGGCGAAGAACTTGGCGTCGACGCGGCGCTTGGTGGCTTCCCAGTTCACCGCTTTGGCGCCGTTCTCGCAGAACTTGACCATGCCGCTTTCCGGCGAATCACCCCACGCGCAACCCGGGCAGTCGAAGCCGCCATTCTGGTTGGTCTTGAGCATCATGCGCAGGTTTTTCAGCGCGTTGTCGCTGGTCAACCAGGCCTGAGCCACACTGATCAGGGCACCCCAGCCGCCGGCGGCGCCTTTGTATGGCTTGTAGCGCGGGACAGGTTTCTGGTCGGCTTGATGATGTTGGCTCACGCTTGATTCTCCATCGCGGGGCTATACACCCGCGGCGCACTTTTCTGCGGCAGGTGGATGAGATTGAGGTTGTGTCGACGGGCCCATTGCACGGCAAGGCCGGTGGGCGCGGACAGGCTGACCAGGGTCTGGATGCCGGCACGCAAGACTTTCTGGATCAATTCGAGGCTGCAACGGCTGGTGACAATCGCCAGTCCGCCTTCTGTGGATATCTTCTGGCGGATCAGCCCGCCGATCAGCTTGTCGAGGGCGTTGTGCCGGCCGATGTCTTCGCGGCCGAGCAGCAATTCGCCGCTGGCATTCATGAACACCGCCGCGTGCACCGCACCGCAGTACTGGCCCAAGGGTTGAAATGCACTGATGCGCTGACGCAAACCGTCGAGCCATTCAATCGGTGGCAACGGCGCACCGGGCAACACCTTCAGATCGGGCAGTGCTTGCTCGACCGCTTCAACGCCGCACAATCCGCAACCGCTGGTGCCAGCCATTTGCCGGCGCTGCTGCTTGAGGTTCCAGAAGGCGCGGTTGGCGATAGTCACTTGTGCGTATTGCGCCGAGCCTGCGCCGGTCAGTTGCAGGTCATAAATGTCGCTGGCGTCGATGATAATGCCGCTGCCGAGGCTGAAGCCGACGATGAAGTCTTCCAGGTCGGTCGGCGTCACCAGCATCACCGCCTGGCTGATGCCGTTGTAAGCGATCGCCAACGCGACTTCCTCGGCCAGCGCAGTGCTGGCCGATTCCTCGCGGGGTAAATCGCTGTAACTGTAGGTCTGGCTGGCGGCAGGCGCGGGCGTTTCGATTGCTGGCGCCGCGCAGGCTGGGCGCTTGGCGTTCATGGCATCACCGACGGTTTGATCAACGTTAAGACTAGGCGCGGCAAGTTGTCGCGTCTAATCGCTAGTGTCGATCTATTGATAGAGGCCGTCGATCATGAGGCGATTGGCGATTGTTGATAAAGCGCGAAACAGGCCTCGGCCAACGCTGAGCGAGGGGCGCCGCGGCGCATGATCAAGCCCAGCGGGGCGAGGGTCTGGGCGTTTTCGATGGGGTGCAGGCGCAGGTGATCGGTGAGTTTTTCCAGACCACCGTCGAGCGGCATGATCGCGCAGCAAAAGCCGCCGTGTACTGCTTGTAACAATTGATGCACGGCGTCGGTTTGCAGCAAGGGTTGCGGGGTCAGGCCACGGCTGTGGAAGTTGTGGTCGATGGACTGGCGAAAATGCATGCCGCTGGTGAGCATGCCCAGCGGCAGTTCGATCAGTGACTGCCAACTCAACGGAGCCTCGCCAAAGGTGAAGGTGCGCTGGTCGTAGAGCAGGCCCATGCGGGTTTCGTTGAAGGTCAGTGATTCGAAGCGTTCGTGATCCAGACGATCAAGATAGGACACGCCGAGGTCTATGCGGTTGTTCGCCAAATGTTCGAGGATCTGTTCGGAACTCAGCGCCGACATTTCGAAACGCAGGTTCGGGTGTGCGGCATGCAGGCGTTGCATCAAGGGCAGCGGATCGAAACTCGACAGTGGCACCACGCCCAGCCGCAACGTGCCGATCAGGTTGCCGCGACACGCCGCTGCTTCAGCGTGTAAACCGTCATAAGCCGCCATTACCGAACGTGCCCACGCCAGCACACGCTCGCCGGGTGCGGTGAAGCCTTCGAAACGCTGGCCACGGTTGACCAGCGGCAGGTCGAGTTCTTCTTCGAGGCTGCGCAGGCGCATCGACAGGGTTGGCTGGGTAATGTGGCAACGCGCGGCGGCCTGGCCGAAGTGGCGGGTTTCGTCGAGGGCGATGAGGAATTTCAGCTGCTTGATGTCCATCTTCGCTCCGGGCGCTGGCAGGGGTGGCCGATTCTACCGCTTGCGCGGTGGCAGGGTCATTGGTCGGCTTGGAACCGGGTTTGCCTGAGGTGGTCTAGGCTTGGACGACTGACCCTTTATTCCATGGAGAGAACCACGATGAGTCTTTTAAGTTTTGTAAAAGAAGCCGGTGAAAAGCTGCTCGATCTGCTGACCCCGGGTAACGCCAATGCCAGTGAGCAGTTGAAGGAACACATCAGCAAGGTCGGCCTGGGCAATCCGAATGTGCAGGCGACGGTGGATGGCGACAAAGTGACCGTCACCGGTGAAGTCGCGAGTCAGGAAGAGAAAGAGAAGATTCTGTTGGCTGTGGGCAATATTGCCGGGGTTGGCAGCGTGGATGATCAGATCACCGTGACCGGCCCGGTTGTCACTGCCGCACAATTTGTCGTGGTCAAGTCGGGTGACACCCTCAGCGCGATTTCTCTGCGTGTGTACGGGGATGCCAACAAGTATCAGAAAATTTTCGATGCCAACAAACCAATGCTCAAGGATGTGAACAAAATCTATCCGGGGCAGACACTGCGTATTCCTGAGTAACACAGAACCCCTGTAGGAGCTGCCGCAGGCTGCGATCTTTTGACTTTGATTCTTAAAAACCAGATCAAAAGATCGCAGCCTTCGGCAGCTCCTACAAAGATCAAAGCCCTGCAATCAAATCCCGATAATCCTCAACCGCCGCAAACTCTGCCGTGTCCTTCGGCCCCTTGCGACTGTCCGGTTCTTTCACCGCCAACAAATGCGCCACACCAAAATCCCGCGCACTGCGCAGAATCGGCAAGGTATCGTCGATAAACAGGCTACGCGCCGGATTAAAGCCGATATCGGCCTGCAAGGCATCCCAGAACTGCGGATTTTCCTTGGGAAAACCGTAGTCATGCGAGCTGATCAGCTGTTCGAAATACGGCGCCAGTTCGATCCGCTCAAGCTTCAGCGACAGTGAATCGCGGTGCGCGTTGGTGATCATGATCACCCGTTTGCCGGCGCGTTTGATCGCGTCCAGAAAGGTATCGGCATCCGGCCGCAAGGCAATCAGGTGCGCGGTTTCCAGCTTCAATTCACGCACCGACAACTTCAGCTCGGCACTCCAGAAATCCAGGCAATACCACTGCAACTGACCGGCATGCCGTTCGAACAGCGGCTGCAATTCCATCTCGGCCATGGCCCGGCTGACCCCGTGCAGTTCGGCGTAACGCTGGGGCAGGTGTTCCAGCCAGAAATGATTGTCGAAGTGCAGATCCAGCAGCGTGCCGTCCATGTCGAGCAGAACGGTATCGATGTCGGACCACGGTAATGAAGGCATGGCAACGTCTCGAAACGGTAGAAAGATATCCGACATAAACAATCGGGAAAGCCGCGTTATAGTAGCGCGTTCACGCCAAGGAGCTTTGCATGCGCCAGAAACCCACCGTACTTGCCCGCGAGATCGTCGCCACCAGTCGCCTGTTTTGCGTCGAAGAACTCAAGCTGCGTTTTTCCAACGGCGTGGAGCGCACGTACGAGCGTCTGGTTGGCAAAGGTGCGGGCTATGGCGCGGTGATGATTGTAGCGATGCTGGATGCCGAGCACGCGGTGCTGGTCGAAGAGTATTGCGGCGGTACTGACGAATATGAGTTGTCCTTGCCCAAAGGCCTGATCGAGCCCGGCGAGGATGTATTGGCAGCGGCCGAGCGCGAACTCAAGGAAGAGGCCGGTTTTGGCGCGCGACAACTGGAACATCTGACCGAGCTGTCGCTGTCGCCCGGTTACATGAGCCAGAAGATTCAGGTGGTCCTGGCCACTGATTTGTACGAAGAGCGTCTGGAAGGCGACGAGCCCGAGCCGATGCGCGTCGACAAAGTGAACCTGCGCGAATTGTCGTCGCTGGCGCTCAATCCGCAGTTTTCCGAAGGCCGCGCGCTGGCGGCACTTTATTTGGCCCGGGATCTGCTGACCGAGCGCGGGTTCTTTCCAGCATGAGTGAGATATCGATGACGTTTCCCCACCCGTTGATGGCGCCGGTCGTTGAACTGGCATTGCAGGCCGGCGAGGCGATTTTGCCGTTCTGGCGCTCCGGCGTTGAAGTGACGGCCAAGTCCGATGATTCGCCGGTGACGGCGGCGGATCTGGCCGCGCATCACCTGATTCTCGCCGGGCTGACGGCGCTGGATCCGAGCATTCCGGTGTTGTCGGAAGAAGACGCCAACATTCCCCAGAGCGTACGCGCCGGCTGGCAGCGCTGGTGGCTGGTGGATCCGCTGGATGGCACCAAGGAGTTCATCAGCGGCAGTGAAGAGTTCACCGTCAACATCGCGTTGATCGAAAACGGTCGCGTGGTGTTTGGCGTAGTGTCGATGCCGACCAATGGTCGTTATTACGTCGGAGGTGCCGGGCTTGGTGCGTGGCGCTGCGACAAGGGCGGCACGCCGGTTGCGATTCAGGTGCGTGATGTGCCGGGGCCGGGAGAGGCGTTTACCGTGGTGGCCAGCCGTCGGCATTCGAGTCCCGAGCAAGAGCGTTTGTTGGCCGGGCTGAGTGCGAGTCTGGGCGAGTTGCAATTGGCCAATATCGGCAGCTCATTGAAGTTTTGCCTGCTGGCGGAAGGCGCGGCGGATTGCTATCCGCGACTGGCGCCGACTTCGCAATGGGACACGGCGGCGGCGCAGGGTGTGCTGGAAGGGGCGGGCGGTGAGGTACTGGATCTGCGTGGGGCAGCGTTCTGTTATCCGGCGCGGGAATCACTGCTCAATGAGTTCTTTTTGGCGCTGCCGGCGAAGGCGGCGTGGCGTTCCAGATTGTTGGAGTTGGCTCAGGGTTAAGTGGGCTGATCCGCAATCCCCCTCACCCCAGCCCTCTCCCCCAGGAGAGGGAGCCGACCGTGGGAGGTTGGAGAGTAGCGCCGACCTGGTCGAGCTTTGCTGAACCATAATCGCTGCGATTTTTCAGGTCGATGTACAACGCAAGACACCTCGATCAGTCCCCTCTCCCTCGGGGAGAGGGTTAGGGTGAGGGGGCTCTTGATCTTCAGCTGTGCAAAACGTACTGCCCGGTAAATGTCACGGCGTCTTCTTCGCTGCCCTGATTGACGATCCGCGTATCGAGCGCCAACCGCGCCCGCCCATAACGCCGATACATCGCCAGAAACTTCTTCCATACCGCTGAATCCGGCGCCGGGCAAATCGCCACGGCATCTCCAGTGACCGGAAGCGGATAGCTGATCTGCCCCTCCTGAATCACGATGTGCCCGTCGGTGATTCCTTCTTCCTTCAAGCGCAAATGCAACCACCCCCAACCGGCCAGCACCGCGCCGCAGTAAAGGCTGCCGCCGAACATGGTGCTCTTGTGATTGACGTTCGGATCGAGGGGCAGATGCAGACTCAACTGCTGTTCATGCCAGGCAAGCACTTTCAGCCCCATGTCCCGGGTCAGGGGAATGTCGTGATGTAGAACCGACTCCAGATAGCGACTGTCTGTGCTCATTCGTTCTCGTCCCCATGGCTACTGTCGCCGAAGTTGAGGCCATGCTTGCGCAATTTGTCATGCAGGGTTTTGCGCGGAATGCCCAAGGCTTCGGCGAGGCTGCGCACTGAACTGTGGGAGCGCCCCAGTTCGGCAGCGATCAAGGATTTTTCGAAATTTTCCACCTGCTCGCTGAGCCCGCCGCCAGTGACTTCCACGGTGGCGCCGGCACCTTCGGCGCCGCTGTTATCCAGCGCCAGTTCCAGTCCAAGAGCAAAGCGTTCGGCGGCATTCTGCAGTTCACGCACGTTGCCCGGCCAGGTGTGGCGCAGCAGCAAGGCGCGCTGTGCCGGTTGCAGTTCGTGTGGCGGCAGGCCGTGGCGGGCGCTGGCTTCATCGGCGTAATGCTGGAACAGCACCAGCGCATCTTCGCCGCGTTCGCGCAGCGGCGGGATGCGCAGTGGCGCGACGTTGAGGCGGTAATACAAGTCGGCGCGGAAGCGGCCTTGATCGGCGGCCTGACGCAGGTCTTCCTTGGTCGCGGCGATGACGCGGATGTCCAGCGGGATCAGTTGATTGCCGCCCAAGCGCTCGACGACGCGCTCCTGCAGCATGCGCAGTAACTTCACCTGCACGTCCATGCTCATGCTTTCGATTTCATCGAGAAACAGCGTGCCGCCATTGGCGAATTCGAACTTGCCGATCCGGCGTTTTTGCGCACCGGTGAACGCGCCGGGTTCGTGGCCGAACAGTTCGCTTTCCACCACCGACTCGGCCAGCGCGCCGGCGTTGATCGCCACGAACGGGCCGTTACGACGGCTGGACAAATCGTGCAAGGCGCGGGCGACCACTTCTTTGCCAGCGCCGGTTTCGCCGAGGATCAGCACGTCAGCTTTGGTCGCGGCCAGCGCGCCGATCTGTTCACGCAAACGCAGCATCGGTGTCGAATGGCCGACCAGACGTGCACTCAATTCGTTGCGATCGCTCAGGGCCAGACGCAGGCTGCGGTTGTCCAGCACCAGCCGGCGCAGCGCGAGCGCGCGGCGCACGCTGTCGAGCAGCGCGTCGCTGGCAAACGGTTTTTCAAGAAAGTCATAAGCGCCGGCACGCATGGCCTGCACCGCCAGTGGCACGTCGCCGTGCCCAGTGATCAACAGCACGGGTAACTCCGGATCCTGCGCGTGCAATTCGCTGAGCAATTCCAGTCCGTCCATGCCCGGCATGCGAATGTCGCTGACCACCACGCCGGGCCAGTCACGCTCAAGCTGCGCCGCCAGGCCCTTGGCTTCGGACAGCGGCAGAATTTTCAGACCGGCCAGATCCAGGGTCTGGCCGAGGGCCTGACGCAGGTGCGGATCGTCGTCGATCAACACCACCTGAATGCGATTGTCGATGGTCATGCACTTCGATCCTCGGACGGTTGCAGGCTGACCCCGGGCGCACCGGCGCGCAGTCGCAGGGTAATCAAGGCGCCACCTTGCTTGTGGTTGGCAAACGACAGTTCACCACCGAAGGCGCGCATCAGCGTTTCACAGATTGCCAGCCCCAAACCCAAGCCCTGAGTGCGGGTCTTGGTGGTGTAGAAGGGCTCGCTGGCGCGGCCGAGGGCTTCCATGCAGAACCCTGGGCCGTTGTCGCGAATGTACAGATTGACGCCCTCGGCGGTGGATTCGGCACTCAACCACAGTTTGCGCGGCGGGCCTTTTTCGGTGAGGGCATCGAGGGCGTTGGCGAGCAGGTTGCCGAGCACCTGGCGCAGGCGCGTTTCTCCAGCCTCGACCCACAGCGTGGCGGCCGGCAGATCGCGGATCAGCTCAACCTCCATGCTCCGGCGCCGTTTGGCCAGCAGTGCCAGGGCATCGTCGAGCGCCGGTTGCAGGGCAACGCTTTCCGGCGCGTGGCGATCGCGGCGGGCAAAGGCGCGCAGGTGGGCGATGATCGAGGCCATGCGCCCGGTCAGTTCGCTGATCAGTTTGAGGTTGCCGCGTGCATCGTCGGTGCGCTGATGATCGAGCAGCACTTCGGCGTTTTCCGCGTAGCTGCGGATCGCTGCCAGCGGCTGATTGAGTTCGTGGCTGATGCTCGCTGACATGGTCCCCAGCGCCGACAACTTGCCGGCCTGGACCAGATCGTCCTGGGCGCGCACCAGTTCCTGCTGGGCCTGTTCACGCTCCAGTACTTCTTCTTTCAAACGCCGGTTGAGGCCTTCGAGGTCGCTGGTGCGCTCGGTGACGCGGCCTTCCAGTTCGCGGCGTGCCTTGGCCTCGAACGCGATGCGTTCCAGATAATGCCGACGGCGCTGCATCATCAGACCGAGCAACAGCATCAGCACCAACAGTGTGGCGCCGCCGATGGCAACCACGGTGCGCACCGGGCGATCAATCAGCGTGCGCGGGGCAAGGATGCTGACGCTCCAGCCCGTTTCGGCAATGTCGTGGGTCTGGATCAGCCACGCCGTCGGGCTAAGGTTAAGCGGGCGCGGATCGCGGGTCGGGTAAGGCTGGATGGCAGTGATCGCCGAGCGTTCACTGTCGCTCAAGTTACGGGTCGAGCGAAAGCGCCATTCGGGGCGCGAGGTGAGGATGACCACGCCGTTGTGGTCAGTCACCAACAGTTGTTCCGGGGTTTTGCCCCACAGACTTTCGGTGTGGTCGAGGTCGACCTTGATCACCAGCACGCCGATGATCTTTTCGCCGTTACGCACGGCGGCGGCAAAGAAATAACCGCGTTTGGCCGACGTGGTGCCGAGGCCGAAGAAGCGCCCGAGGCGTCCGGCCATGGCTTCGCTGAAGTAGGGACGGAACGAAAAATTGCGGCCGACAAAACTGTCGTGTTTGTCCCAGTTCGATGCCGCCAGCGTCTGACCGCTGGTGTCCATCAGGTACATGACTTCGGCACCGGTCTGCGCGGCGATGTTCTTCAGCAGGCGGTTGGCATTGCCTTGGGTGACGCCGTCGTCCGGCGCACCGAGTACCGCGCGCAGCGCCGGCAGGTCGCCGAGGATCTGCGGCAACACTTCATAGCGGTGCAGGGTGCCCAGCAGGTTGGCGACGTACAGGTCGAGGGTCTGGCGGTTCTGGCCGGCCAGTTCGCTGCGGTAGTAGCGCTCGGCGAGATGTTCCAGCGGCCACAACAGCGGCGCCAGACACAGGGCCAGCAGGGCGAGACTGCGCCAGCGAGGTCTGGGGGGAAGGGTTGGTTTCATGAGCCGATGCGCCTGTAGGGACAGGCGCATTATGCCCGGCCTCAGGCGAAGACGTCAGCGTCCTTGAAGAAGGCTGCAGCCTGATCCTTGGCGGACAGCTTCGGGGCTTCGTCCAGTTGCCAATCGATGGCCAGATCCGGATCGTCCCAGCGAATGCTGCGTTCTGCCGACGGCGTGTAGTAATCGGTGGTCTTGTAGAGGAATTCGGCGAACTCGCTCAGCACGACGAAGCCGTGGGCGAAACCTTCCGGGACCCACAACTGACGGTGGTTGTCTGCCGACAGGCGCACGGCCACCCATTTACCGAAGTGCGGTGAGCTGCGGCGAATGTCCACGGCGACATCCAATACTTCACCGACGGTTACGCGGACCAGTTTGCCCTGGGTGTTTTGCAGTTGGTAATGCAGACCACGCAATACGCCTTTTTGCGAGCGCGAGTGGTTGTCCTGAACGAATTGCGTGTCCAGCCCCGTTGCGTTCTGGAAAGCCTTGGCATTGAAACTTTCGTAGAAAAACCCGCGTTCGTCACCAAACACCTTGGGTTCGATGATCAGGACACCGGGCAGGTCGGTGGTGATTACATTCATGGGGTTTCCATAGGCCAGTGTGAATGGTCGACATTCTTGCGCAAACGGCCGGAGGGCGCGAGTGCCGGAAGACAAATAGCCCGGATACCTTTACGCGGTTGGGGGGTTGCGGATCCTGCCAAGCAATGGCGATATAGGCGCCTAATAAAATTTCAGGGGTCGTTTCATGCCGCTCGCCACTTTGATTCATCGCGCCAGTTTGCCCAGCCCGCAGGTGTCTGCCGAGCAGGCCCGGCAATGGCTGGCGGAGCATTACGGGCTCAGCGGCACGTTGCAGGCTCTTGGCAGTCAGCAGGATCTGAATTTTCGCGTCGACAGCCCACGCGGGCGCTTTGTGCTGAAAATCTGCCGAGGCGATTACGCCCTGGTGGAGCTGCAAGCCCAGCATGCGGGCCTCAAGTACCTGGCTGAGCATTCTGCGGTGACGGTGCCGCGAGTGATCGTCGCCAATAACGGCGAAGACCTGCTGTCACTGGAGGTTGGGGGCGAAGCCGTTCATGTGCGGCTGCTGGATTACATCGAGGGGCAGCCGCTCACGCATCTCGATCACTTGGGTCGTGATGTGGTGGCGGGTTTTGGCCGGCTGTGCGGTGAGATGGATCTGGCGTTGGCCGGGTTCGACCATCCGGGCCTTGAGCGCACGTTGCAGTGGGATGCCCGTCACGCCAGTGCACTGATCAGCCATCTGCTGCCGGTGATCAAGGATGAGCAGCAACGCGCATTGATTGCCGATGCCGCCGAACAGGCCGAGCGCCGTTTGCAGCCGTTGCGGGGCAAGCTGCCGGTGCAGGCGATCCATATGGACATCACCGATGACAACGCCGTTTGGGCGCGCGATGCCCAGCGTCACTGGCAGTTGCAGGGAGTGATCGACTTTGGCGATCTGGTGCGCACCTGGCGCATCACCGATCTGTCGGTGACCTGTGCGGCGTTGTTGCATCACGCCGATAGTGATCCGTTTGTCATCCTGCCGGCGGTGCAGGCCTACCACGCGGTCAACCCGCTGCAACATGAGGAGCTGCAAGCACTGTGGCCATTGATCGTCGCGCGCGCGGCGGTATTGGTGCTTAGTGGCGAGCAACAGGTCAGCATCGACCCGACGAATACTTACAGCCGCGACAACCTCAGCCATGAGTGGGAAATCTTCAGGGTGGCGATATCGGTGTCACAGGCGCTGATGGAAGCGGCGATCCTCACGGCCGTCGGTCACGCATTGCCGGCGATCGACAGCGCAGGTTTTGCGCCCTTGCTGCCGGGTCTGGTCGGGCGCGAGTTTGCGCTGATCGATCTCGGTGTCCTGAGTCCGCATTTCGAGGCCGGCAACTGGGAGCAGGAGGGTATCGATCAGCACCTGTTGAACGAAGCGGCGGCGGCCCATGGTTTGGCGGCGAGCCGTTATGGTCAGTACCGTTTGTCGCGCACTCGTCCCGACTGTGCCGTTGAACCGGACACCTTCCCGCTGCACGTGGAATTGCGCGTGCCCGATGGCACCACCGTGGAGGCGCCGTTCGCTGGCGTCGTGCATCAGGCAGCTGACGGCGTGCTGCAACTGGATGGCCCGCAACTCAGCGTGCGCCTGTGGGGCGTGACACCGTCGCTGCACAGCGGCGCGGCGCTAGTCAAAGGTCAGGTGCTGGGCGCGGTCAGCGGCCCGTTGCGAGTGCAGTTGTGTCGGGGCGCGCAGCTCAATGCGCCGCTGTTTTGCACCCCGGCGCATGCCGCGGCTTGGCAGGCGCTGTGCCCATCGCCGGCCGCATTGTTGGGGCTGGCCTGCGATGCCGAGCCGGAGCTGGACGCGAAAACGTTACTCGAACGCCGCGATGCCAGTTTCGCCCGCACCCAGAAACACTACTACGTCGATCCGCCGCGCATCGAACGCGGCTGGCGTAATCACTTGATTGACATGCAGGGCCGCTCCTATCTGGACATGCTCAACAACGTAGCGGTGCTCGGTCACGGTCACCCGCGCATGGCGGCGGTCGCGGCGCGCCAATGGTCGCTGCTCAACACCAACTCGCGGTTCAACTATGCGGCGGTCGCGGAGTTTTCCGAGCGCTTGCTGAAACTGGCGCCGGAAGGCATGGATCGAGTGTTTCTGGTCAACAGCGGCAGCGAGGCCAACGACTTGGCGATTCGTCTGGCGTGGGCCTATAGCGGCGGTCGCGACATGATCAGCGTGCTCGAGGCCTATCACGGCTGGACCATTGGCGCCGATGCGGTCTCGACGTCGATTGCCGACAACCCGAAAGCCCTTGAAAGTCGCCCGGACTGGGTGCATCCGGTACCTGCGCCAAACACTTATCGCGGTGAATTCCGTGGCCTCGATTCGGCGCCGGATTACGTGCGCAGCGTTGAGCATCACCTGGCAAAACTCGCCGAGCAGAAGCGCCAGTTGGCCGGATTTATCTGCGAGCCGGTGTACGGCAATGCCGGCGGTATTTCACTGCCGCCGGGTTATCTGAAGCAGGTGTACGCGCTGGTACGCGCGCAAGGCGGCGTGTGCATCGCCGACGAAGTGCAGGTCGGTTACGGGCGCATGGGCCACTTCTTCTGGGGCTTTGAAGAGCAGGGCGTGGTGCCGGACATCATTTGCATGGCCAAGGGCATGGGCAACGGTCAACCGCTGGGTGCGGTCATCACGCGGCGGGAAATTGCCGAGGCGCTGGAGGCCGAGGGCTATTTCTTCTCATCGGCGGGCGGCAGTCCGGTGAGCTGCCAGATCGGCATGGCGGTGCTCGATGTCATGGAAGAAGAAAAACTCTGGGAGAACGCTCAGGTGGTCGGTGGCCACTTCAAGGCGCGGCTCGAAGCGTTGATCGATAAACATCCGCTGGTGGGCGCGGTGCACGGTTCCGGGTTCTATCTGGGGCTGGAGCTGATCCGCAATCGCGAGACGCTGGAAGCGGCGACCGAAGAGACGGCGTTACTGTGCGATCGCCTGCGCGAGTTGGGGATTTTCATGCAGCCGACCGGCGATGATCTGAACATTCTCAAGATCAAACCGCCGATGGTGACGTCGCGTCAGAGTGTGGATTTCTTTGTCGATATGCTCGACCAGGTCCTCAGCGAAGGTCTGTAGAACGAAGCCAATCCCCTGTGGGAGCGAGCAAGCTCGCTCCCACATTTTGTCTTGGGTTGTTAATTCGATTTGTATCGGCTTTTATTGAATTTATTTAGACGAAAGGCATTTAACAAGCTTCTAAAGCCGATATTTATCGGCTATAAAGTCGCCATTGCTCCGGCATGGCGATCTCATGTCCGGTGCGCGCGTTTTCTTTTCGGTCGAATTGTCGACCGCCAAAGCACTTGCCCGGAGATGATTCATGAGCCGTATCGTTACCGTCGCCGCCACTCAGATGGCCTGTTCGTGGGATCTGCAAGCCAACCTCGAAATCGCTGAAAGGCTGGTGCGTGAAGCCGCCGCCAAAGGCGCGCAGATCATCCTGATTCAGGAGCTGTTCGAGGCGCCGTACTTCTGCCAGAAGCCAAACCCGGACTATCTGCAACTGGCGACGACGGTGGAAGAAAACGTCGCGATCAAACATTTCCAGAAAATCGCCAAAGAGCTGCAAGTGGTGCTGCCGATCAGCTTCTATGAGCTGGCCGGCCGTGCGCGCTTCAACAGCATCGCGATCATCGATGCCGACGGCAGCAACCTCGGGATTTATCGTAAAAGCCACATCCCGGATGGCCCGGGTTACCACGAGAAGTATTACTTCAACCCAGGCGACACCGGATTCAAAGTGTGGAACACCCGCTACGCGAAGATCGGCGTGGGCATCTGCTGGGATCAGTGGTTCCCGGAAGCCGCGCGCAGCATGGCCCTGCAAGGCGCGGAAATTCTGTTTTACCCAACCGCCATCGGCAGCGAGCCGCACGACAAGACCATTTCGTCGCGCGACCACTGGCAGCGCGTGCAACAGGGTCATGCCGGCGCCAACCTGATGCCGCTGATTGCCAGCAACCGCATCGGTAACGAAGAGCAGGACGGCTACGACATCACTTTCTACGGCTCTTCGTTCATCGCCAACCAGTTCGGCGAAAAAGTGCAGGAGCTGAATAAAACCGAAGAAGGTATTCTTGTGCACACTTTCAACCTCGACGAGCTCGAACACATTCGCAGCGCGTGGGGTTCATTCCGTGACCGCCGTCCGAACCTGTACGGCGCGTTGAAAACCCTCGACGGTTCCCTGGAGTCCTGATCCCGATGACCACCTTGAAAAGTACCCCGCGCGCCGACGGCTTTCACATGCCGGCCGAGTGGGCGCCGCAAACGCAGACCTGGATGATCTGGCCCGAGCGCCCGGACAACTGGCGTCTGGGCGGCAAACCGGCGCAAGCCGCACACGCCGCGGTGGCCAAAGCCATTGCGCGTTTTGAACCGGTAACCGTGGCCGTGTCCGCCGGCCAATATGAAAACGCCCGTGCACGCCTCGACGTGCCGAATATCCGCGTGGTCGAGATGTCCAGCGATGACGCCTGGGTACGCGACAGCGGCCCGACCTTCGTCATCAACAACAGCGGCGAAGTGCGCGGTGTGAACTGGGACTTCAACGCCTGGGGCGGTTTCGACGGCGGCCTGTATTCGCCGTGGAATCGCGACTCGCAGGTCGGGGGCAAGATCCTCGAGATCGAGCGCAGCCCGCGTTATCGCACTGAAGGTTTTGTGCTCGAAGGCGGTTCGATTCACGTCGACGGCGAAGGCACGCTGATCACCACCGAAGAATGCCTGCTCAACCGCAATCGCAACCCGCACCTGGGCCGCGAAGAAATCGAAGCGGTACTCAGCGCCAATCTGTCTGTGGATAAAATCATCTGGCTGCCGGACGGTTTGTTCAACGACGAAACCGACGGCCATGTGGATAACTTCTGCTGCTATGTGCGTCCGGGCGAAGTGCTGCTGGCGTGGACCGACGATCCGCAGGATCCGAACTACCCGCGCTGCCAAGCTGCGATGAAAGTCCTGCAAAGCAGCACCGACGCCAAGGGTCGCCCGTTCACGGTGCACAAAATGCCGATTCCGGGGCCGCTGTACGCGACCGAAGAAGAGTGCGCCGGTGTCGATCCGGTGGACGGCACGCAGGAGCGTAATCCGTCCGTGCGCCTGGCCGGTTCCTACGTGAACTTCCTGATCGTCAATGGCGGCATCATCGCGCCGAGCTTCGACGATCCAATGGATGCCCCGGCGAAAGAGATTCTGCAGAAGCTGTTCCCGCAGCACGAAGTGGTGATGGTACCGGGCCGTGAACTGTTACTGGGTGGCGGCAATATCCACTGCCTTACCCAACAGCAACCCGCGCCGCACAAAGAGTGAGTTGAGTCGTAACAGCTTGAGTTGATTAACAAATCGGCCGAGCAATGATTAGCTCGCTATGCATGCACAGAAGCCCGCAGCCCGGTTGGACTGCGGGCTTCTTTGTATCCGCTTGTCGACAACAGCGAAACATTGGCATAGCTCTTGTATTCATCACCCGTGCACTAGGGAGGGGGGAGAACTTCAACAGTTCTGTCATAAACCTTGGATAACGTAGCCGCTCATGAACGGGGAGAGAGCGCTGAAATGAACGCCGAAGTGAACGTAGTCAGCGAGCGGACGTTGCATCCCATGGCCGTTAACGGCGAATCGCTCCAGATTGTCGCGCACTGGTTGAAGTCCAATGGAACGCGTCAGATCAGGCAACCTGATCCGCGCCGGATGATGATCGAGCGTTACCCCGCTGACCTGTTCAGCGAGGCCGAACTGGATGCGTTGTGGGCTGTGATGGAAGGATAAGAACAACAACAGGGATTGGTCAAAGCGCTGCCGGGATGGCGGCGCTTTTTTATGCACGACTGTTTTGTGAATACCCATTAAATGTGGGAGCGAGCTTGCTCGCGAAAGCGTCCGGTCAGTCAGCATCGTCGTTGAATGACCCACCGCATTCGCGAGCAAGCTCGCTCCCACAGGGATTTGTGTGAAGTCAGAAACTGTAGGTGCCGGTCATCACGACGCTACGTGGCGCACCCGGCTGGATTTGATACTGGCTGGTCGCCGACGCGTAATATTCGCGATCGGTGATGTTGTTCAGCGCCGTACGCAAATCCCAATCCTTGAAGCGGTAGCCGACCAGCGCATCCCAGCGACCATAACCCGGTAAAACGGTGGTGTTGGCGTTATCGGCATAACGTTGGCCAACCAGGGTCAGACCGGTTTCGCCGTACCAGCCCATTTCCGGTTTCCAGGTCAGGAACAGGCTGCCGTTGTGCTTGGCGACGTTGTTGATGCGTTTGCCTTCCAGGCCGTTGTTGTCCTTCTCGATCTTCGCATCCTGCACACCGACGCCACCGCGCATGTACCAGTTGCCGACGATGTTACCGGTGGCGGTCAACTCGATCCCGCGCGAGCGTTGCAGGCCGGACATCACGGTCAGCGTCGGGTCATTAGGATCGCTGGTGCGGCGGTTGTAGAGCTCCAGGTCATAGATCGCCAGCGTGGTGCTCAAGCGGTCATCAAACCAGTCGCTCTTCACGCCGATTTCTTTCTGCTTGGTCAGTTCGGGGCTGAGGTCGTTGGTGTTGCCGGCCGCGCCTGGGGTGATGCCGATCAAGCCGCCGCCCACTGGTGAAAATGTTTTCGACCATGAGGCATAGAACGAATGGTTTTGCAGCGGCGTCCAGACCAGACCCACACGCGGGCTGGTGCTGTGGCTGTCGCGGTCTTCGGAGATGTTGCGCAGCTTGTTGGTCGACTCGATATCGAAGGTGTCGTAACGCAGCCCCCCCAGCAGTTGCCATTGATCGTTCAGGCGCAGTTGGTCCTGGACGTACACCGCACGGCTTTCGACTTCGGTGTGGCTGCTGCTGGAGACCTGCATGCTGCCGGTGTGGCGCAGATCGCGGTTCGGGTTGTACAAGTCGAGCGACGGCACCGGCTGCGCGCCGGGCGTTCTGCCAGTGGCGGCGTTGTACAGCGTCGGATCGCGGCGCTGGCTGCCGATCTCGACGCCCGTGAGCAAGCGATGCTCAAGGCCGAAGGTATCGAATCCACCTTCCAGTTCGAGGTTGTTATAGACGTTGCGGGTGGTCAGATCCTGCTGCCAGTGCTGGCGCGTGACCTTGTTGGTCGCCGGCGTGTAACCGGTGAGGTAGGTGTTGTCGAAATCACTGTCGAGCTTGAACACGCCGAGGGTCTGGCGCAGTTGCCAGTTGTCGTTGATCTCGTAGGTGAGTTTCGAGCGCAGCGATTGCGACTTGTCATCGATGAAGTCGTGATCGTTGCCATAGGTCGTGTCACGTCCGACATCGGCCGGGCGCCCGTTGACGCCGGGGATGCCGCGATCCGGGGTGCGGTTGTAACGGCTGTATTCGTATTGCACCAGCCAGTTCAGGTCCGGCGTCAGCTGCCAGCTCATCGACGGCGCGAACAGTTGGCGATTACCGCTGACGCCGTCGCGGAAGCTGTTTTCATCCATGTTGCCCATGTTCAGGCGCAGGCTGATGTTTTCGCTCGGGTCAGTACTGAGGTCGGCGTAAAGACTGCGCAAATCTTCGCTGCCAGCCTGGGCTTCGATGGTCGAGCGACGGCCGAATTCCGGCATCTTGCTCACGCGGTTGACGATCCCGCCCTGACTGCCACGGCCGTACAGCACAGCGGCTGGGCCTTTGAGTACTTCGACGCGTTCGATGTTGTGCAGGTCGCGCTTGTATTGGCTGTCGTCGCGGATGCCGTCGAGATAGAAATCGTTGCTGGCATCGAAGCCGCGAATGCGCAGGCTGTCGAAGCGAGTATCGGCGCTGCTGCTGACGTTGGGCATGCCGCTCAAGGCGTCAGCAATATCGTTGGTGCCGTAGTTGGCGACGTTGGCGGTCTTGATCGAATCAATCGCCTGCGGCACATAACGCACCGGCGTTGAGGTGCGCGTCGCGGTGCTGCTGAGCTTCACGCGCGGGTCGTCGGCTTGCGCTTCGGCACTGATCGCGGTGGCGGGTAATTCGGTCGCCGAATAGGCAAAACCACTGGACAGAAAAGCAGAAAGCCCAAGGGTGACGGGCGTAAGACGGAACGGGGCAGGCATTGAACAGCGCATCCGAAAGGGTAGAAGAATTCGATCGCGCGAATGGTAATGCTTTGCATTTACTTCCGTTAATTATTCCTTATAAGTTCACTCGTCTGATTGTTTCAATTTGTGTCCGGTTCGACACAATCTGACCGGTCGGCCAATTCGACCGATTCGTGAAACAGACTGAAAGCCATTCCAGCGTTTTTCCGCATGAGTGCGGGGACTAATCTGCCGCCATCGATTTTTTGCCGGAGTTTTCCCATGATTCTTCATTACGTCTACGACCCGCTGTGTGGCTGGTGTTATGGCGCCAAGCCGCTCATTGAAGCCGCGCAACAGGTGCTGCCAGTGCTCGCCCATGCCGGGGGCATGATGAGTGGCGCCAACCGCCAGCCGGTTTCCTCGCAACTGCGCAATTACGTCATGCCCCACGACCGACGCATTGCCGAGTACACCGGCCAGCCTTTCGGCGAGGCGTATTTCGACGGCTTGCTGCGCGATCACTCGGCCGTCTTCGATTCCACGCCACCGATTGCGGCGGTCATGGCGGCCGAAGCCATCGACCGAGGCGGCCTGCGCATGTTGGGGCGGTTGCAGACCGCGCACTATGTGGAAGGGCGACGCATTGCCGATTCAGCCGTGCTGTTGGAATTGGCCATGCAGATGGGCTATGCGCAGGAAGATTTCCACATTGCGTTTGAGTCCGTTGATAGCGAGGGGCATATAAAAGCCAGTCGCCAGTTTTTGGCTCAGTTGGGCGGCCAGGGTTTTCCGACATTGGCTCTGGAGCAGAACGGGACATTCCAATTGGTCGACATCAGCCCCTGGCTGGGCAAGCCGCAGGCATTTGCCGATTGGTTGCAACAGGCAATCGTCCTCGATGAAACCGGTAAAACTTCTGCATTTTGTTCTATCGATGGTTGCGCCTGATACGCGCTGGATTCACTGGCTGTTTGCATTTCCCAGCAAGGAGTCAGCGCAAAATTTACGTTTCTTAGACGATTTTTACCTATTTAAAGACGATTCTTGAAATTGACACATTGTTGAGGGCGCGGCTACGATTCGGCCCAACGCCTGTGGCCAACCGCCATGACTCAAAACAAGGAGCAGGCCCGCCATCACGTTATCGTGGGCGGGCCTTTTTGTTTCGGGGTGAATAAAAGAGTGCAAAAGCGCCGTTTCCGCCGTTCGACACAGCGCGTTTCAACCCGTAATAAGGAAAACAAAATGTTGAACAAGCGAATCAGTCTGATCGCACTGGGGATGTTGAGTGCCACTCAGGCCATGGCTAACGACCAGGCCGAGTCCAAGGGTTTTGTTGAAGACAGCAGCCTCAAAGTGCTGCTGCGCAATGCCTACATCAATCGTGATTACAAAAACGGTAACGACGACAAGGCCGAGTGGGGCCAAGCGGCCATCGGTACGTTCTCGTCCGGCTTCACCCAGGGCACCGTGGGTGTCGGTGTCGACGCTTTCGGTCTGTACGCACTGCGTCTGGACGGCGGCAAGGGCCGCAGCGGCGCCGGTGGTATCGATTTCTTCAAGCAGGAAAATGACGGTCGCGCGAACCATGACATAGCCAAGGGCGGTGCCGCGGTGAAGTTCCGCTTCTCCAACACCGTGTTGACCTACGGCGACCAGATGCCGGCCCTGCCGGTGCTGAGCTACGACAATGTGCGTCTGCTGCCGGAAAGCTACACCGGTACCCTGATCACTTCCAAAGAGATCAAAGGCCTGGAACTGAACGCCGGTCGTTTCACCGCCGAATCGCGCAAGAGCGACGAAGGTCGTGACAGCGGTGGTCTGAAGTCGATCAACGTGTTGGGCGGTAGCTACCAGTTCACCGAGAACTTCAAAGGTGCGTTGTACGCTTCCGACGTCGAAGACGTATTGAAGAAACAATACGTGAACGCCAACTACGTGTTGCCGTTCAACAAGGATCAGTCGCTGACCCTGGACTTCAACGGCTATCGCACCAAGCTGGACAACTCCTATGTCCGCGAAAACGGTGTTACCGGCGACGACAACAAGATCTGGAGCCTGGCTGCAACCTTCGCTACCGGCCCGCACTCGTTCACCGTGGCCCATCAGCGTTCCACCGGCGACAGCAACCTGGGCTACGCCTATGGCGGTTACCAGAAAGATCAAGGTCGTGTCGGTGATGGTGGTAACTCCATCTACCTGGCCAACTCCTACTGGTCGGACTTCAACGCTGAAGACGAGCGCAGCTGGCAGTTGGGCTACGGCCTCGACTTCAGCGCATTCGGCGTGCCGGGCCTGAGCTACAACTTCGCTTACGTGCGTGGCGACAACATCACCACTTCCACCAGCGAAGGCGGCACCGAGCGCGAGATCTTCAACCAGTTCAAATACGTCGTGCAGTCTGGCCCGGCCAAAGACTTGAGCGTGAAATTGCGCAGCTCGATCCTGCGTGTTTCGCAGAAGTCCAGCGAGTACAACGTCAGCGGTAACGAACTGCGCGTATTCGTGGACTACCCGATCAACATCTTCTGATGCCTGATCAAGTGTAAGAAACATGAGAAAAACCCCGACTGGTTCGGGGTTTTTTTTCGACGGTTTTTCGATGGAAACCGGAAAAAACCGGTGTTTTTGTCATGTAAAAGTTGTTTTCAGGTGACTGCAAACGTCGTTTCAAACAGGGCTTTAAATGCCTGAAATTCTTTCTCATGGACGCAAATTCTGCACCTAATAGATTAGGCCGCTCAACGCAGCGGAGAATTTGGTAATGATCGTTTTGAACAGAGAAGTGGGCGAATCGCTACGGCGCGACAAATATGTCAACGTCCAGGGTGGTGACTTCAATCTCTACGGTCATTTTGCCGACTTCGTCAGACTGACCAAAAGTTGGGAAAACATGGAGCCTGACAGTTACTACGGTCAGGCCGAAGCCGGCATGCGTTACCGTCGTTACAGCGACTTTGAGTACAACCCGAAAACCCGCGAGCTCAAGCAACTCGAGCATCGCGCGTACGTGCAGTCGAAAGAGAACAACGCTTATGTTGGCGGCCTCGTGCGGCACTTCCAGGACTTCTCCGATGAAGTGATTACTTCGCCGGTGATGCGCAGCCTGATCGACACCGATTTCGAAGTGTACAAAAGCGTGCTCCCGGAAGAGCTACACGATGAAATCTGGCAGTGCCAGATTCATCAGATCCGCATCGAGATCAAACCCGGCAAACAACTGGAAATCACCCCTGAAGGCATTCACTGCGACGGCTATCCGTTCAGCGGTGTGCACTTCTGGGGCCGTAACAACGTCGAGGGAGCGGAGAGTCGTCTGTACGACATCCACGAGCATCAACTGGCGTCGACCACCTACGAGGAAATTCTCGACACCACTTACTTCCTTGATCGCGACATGCGCCACTACGTAACTCCGGCCCGCAACACGCACACGCATGCGATGGCGTACCGGCAGATTCTGGCGATTTCCTTCTCGCGGCCCGGGACCGCTTTCGACATTGTTCGCTAATCAGATCACCCCAATCGACGGCGTCGAGTGCTCGACGCCGGTGGTGCTGCGCCGCGCCACGGCCAAGGATGCGCAGCGCATGGAGCGCTTCTTCCGCCAGTTCGACGAAGTGTCCTTCTGCGAGTGGCAGGACGCCAAGTGCCTGCGCGGCGTGCTGATCCAGAAAACCACCACGGCCTATCTCGCCTTCGACGTCGCCGGCGAAATCGTCGGCGCGGTGCTCGGTGGCATGCTCGGCAGTCGCGGCACCATCAATCATCTGGCGGTCAGCCCGCGCTATCGCAGCCAGGGTGTCGGTCAACGACTGGTTGAAGCCGCGTCGTCCGATATGAAACGGGTCGGAGTGTTACGGATGTTTCTGTTCGTCGACGATGCTAACCTCGCGGGCAAGCGTTTTTGGACCGCCCAAGGTTTTTGCGAGCCTCATGGCGAACGGACATTTGAGAGGGATCTATGAATGAAACGTCCGGCAGTGCGCCGCTGATGGCTGCCCATCAGCCGTCGCGCACGTTCGCCGAAGCCAGTCCGGTGGTCGCCGGATATTTCACGGTGTCATTTGTGTTCGGGCTGATGGCCGTCAACGCAGGCCTGCCGATGTGGTTGCCGGTGGCGATGTGTTTGTTCGTTTACGCCGGCGCTTCGCAATTCGCTGCACTGGCGCTGATCTCCAGCGGCGCGTCGCTGACCACCATTGTGCTGACCACGTTCTTGATCAACGCGCGGCACATGTTGATGTCGGTGTACATGGCCAAAGCCCTGCGCGCCCTCGGTTTGAGCCGCATGGAACGCTGGGCTTATGCCGGCGGCCTGACTGACGAATCCTTTGCGTTCCACAGCGTCAAACTCGGCACTGGCGCGCCGGTCAACGTGCGCTATCTGATCGGTTTCAACCTGTTCTGCCACACCTCATGGGTGCTCGGTGGATTACTCGGCGCGGTCTGCGCGCAATACGCGGCGCACTTGATCAAATACCAGCTCGACTACGCACTGACGGCGATGATGCTCTACGTGCTGGTGTCGCTGTGCAACACCCGCAACAAACTCATCGCGGCCGCTGCTGCGGTGATTTGCATGGGCGCACTGAGCCTGGTCGGCAGTTCGCCGTTCAATGTGTTTATCGCCACGTTTGTGGGCTGCGGAGTGGGTGTATGCCTGACCAAACGTTCCTGATTCTGGTAGTGGCGCTGATGATGGCCGTGACCTTCCTGCCGCGCGCCTTGCCACTGCAAGTGAATACCGAGCACTGGCCGCCGTTCGTTGCGCGGGCGCTTGAATACTTGCCGGTGGCGATCGTCGCTGCGATCAGCCTGACTCCCTTGTTGATCAAGGATCAGCACATACAGCTCGATCGCCCGGAATTCTATGCCGCGATTCCGACGTTGTTATGTGCGTATTTCAGCAAAAACCTCTTTCTCAGTGTGGCGGTTGGGACGGCTGCGTACATTGCGCTCGGCTCGTTCATGTAGCGGTAGATCGACGACATTGTTCAACGCCTGGCTCGACAACTCCGGATTGTTCACCGCCAGGCGCACTTCGAGGAAATCCTCGAAACCGGGGAAAATCGTCAGGCCGTTCTTCTGCGCGGCCTCGCGCGAGACCATGCCGACCGCGTCCATCTGCGTGATCAACGACAACGTCAACGTTTCACTGCACGAATAAACCATGCGCTGGCCGTTCTCGTGATTGCCCAGCCCGGCGTCGAGAAAACGCAAAAAGCTGTGGGAATACGGACAATCTTCCGCAGGACGCACCTGAAACTTATTGCCCAGCAACGTCAGCGGATCGTTCTCCTGCCCGCAATGCGCGCCGACCACCTGCACCTGTACATCCGGCAAGACAATGCTCGGCAACCCCGGCCGCTGCGGGCCGATCAGCACCGCCAGGTCGAAGTCTTCGTTCTTCAGCTTGCTGAGATTTTCCATCGACTCGGCGTAGCTGAATTCCATCTGATAATCGGGAAACACCTCAATCAGGCGCCCGATCATTCGCCGATTGAAATCCGGCGACAAGGTGTTGTTCAACGCCACCTTCAACGTACGCTGGCCCGGCACCTTCAGTGCCTCGACCTTTTCTTCCATCTGTCGCGTGGCAATCAGCACTTTGTCCATATACGGCGTCAGCTCAGTGCCTTGCGGCGTCAGCGTCAGCCCTTTGTTGGAACGTCGAAACAAGCGGAAACCGAACTGCTCTTCGACCTTGTTCAACTGCGCGGCCAACGCCTGCACGGTCAGGCACGAATGCTCGGCTGCGGCCGACAACGAGCCGGTCTGCACGATGCGCATGAGGTTGCGTAAGGTTCTGCTATCCATGGGTAATGCCCTCTGAAGTGGGCTGGGTATTGTTGTTTACGAGACTGCCGGTCAGGCGCCATATGCTGGCTATATTCCTGTACCTGAGCATAGTTGTCGCGGGTTTAGTAGCGAATTGATGTCCTCGCCGATGGCTGGAGGCTGACACAGGATCGGGGTTTTTGGTGACGTGGGGGTGATGGGGGTCAAAAAAAGTGCGTGGTTTTGGTGCGTGGGGGCGATTTTTCACGGGGAAAAGGCTGACAACGTTAGTGGTTTTGGCCTGCGAAATACGTGGATGCGTCTTAGGCGAACTTGCGATCGAGCTGATAGCGGCGATTCGTCAAAGCAGATGAAGTAGCAGTGGTGAGGCATCAAGCCTATGTGGCTACAGATCTGTGTAAGGTAAGCGAAGTGATTGCATCAAAAGAAGCGGCCAATATGGAGTGCCAAGTTGGCAACAGGCTTCATCACGTTATTGAAATTCAGGAGCAACCGTCCATTGCACGAATTCCTACGGACAAGACTGCCCAAGCCATGTTGGAAGCACGAACTATTCGGCAGCGGTTCGATTCGGTCGACGAAATGCTCAAATCCGGTCATATCCGAATCCCAATCAACGGGGAATGTGGTAACCAGTAATACGCTTACGGAGCTTTTTTATCGATTTATTCGTATATGTACTAGTATCAAAGCAAGACAAATCTGGAGAGGCTCAATGACTACCTCATCCCCAGCCCTCACCCCACGCGAACAACTCGACGCCCCCGAAGCCGGCCGCGTTGCGCTGAAGTTCTTCTTCAACCTTATGGAGCGTTGGGGTTGCAGCGCAGAGCAGCAACGCACATTACTCGGCGGCGTTGGTAACACCACTTTCTACAAATACAAACACCTGCCGAACATACGTCTGCCTAACGACACCCTTGAGCGCATCTCCTATCTGATGGGTATTCACAAGGCGCTGAGCATCATCTTCAGCAATAGCCGTGAGCGCGCCTATACGTGGGTCAGCAGTCCAAACACAGCGGCGCCGTTCAACGGGCAAACTGCATTGGATTACATGCTGGCGGGGAGAGTGATCGACATCGCCGATGTGCGTCGCTATCTCGATGGGGTGCGCGGTTGAAGGCGCCCGATTTGGTTGATGTGCCGTGGCCGCGAGCCTACCGGATCGTCAACAGCAGCTTCCCGCCGATTGCGCTGTTCGAAGACGTGCTCGATCCCGAAGATCTGGAAGTTGCCTACGCAATTGAAGCGCTGACCAATGATCGTCTGATCGAGCAGGCCGGGGTTCTCGCCCGCGTGAGACCCGAAGATCGACTCTCTGGCCCCGGTTCGACTCCGGTGATGGCTGCGTTTACCCACGTCGGCAAACGCAGTCGTTTCTGCGATGGCACCTTCGGCGTTTACTACGCCGCCAGCAGTCAGGCTGCGGCCATCTCCGAAACCTGTTATCACCAGGAACGATTTCTTGCGGCGACTCAGGAAGCAGATCTTGAGTTGACCATGCGCACTTACGTCAATCGGGTGGTTAAACCGTTACACGACATTCGTCACGATCACCCCGAGCTGCACAATCCGGATCCTGAGGCTTACGGGCCGTCTCAGCTATTCGCCCGGCAACTGCGCGAAACCGAGTCGTGGGGTCTGCTCTACAACAGCGTTCGCCAGCCTGGCCATGAATGCGTCGCCGCGTTTCGGCCGCCAGCGGTATCGATTCCGAAGCAGGGCAAGCATCTGCGTTATGTGTGGAGCGCGAGTCAGCAGAAGATTTCTTTTGTGTTTGAGATCAGTCAGGTCTGAAACGCAAAAGCCCTCGCATCGGCGAGGGCCTGAAACCGGCGTTTACATCAACGGCTTGTCCGGCGGCGCATCCATCACTTTTACTACATCATCGATCAGCGCTTTGCTTAACTCCTGCAGATACTGCGAGGCATAAGCGTGAAGATCAGGGTCCCGCGAGATTGAAGTGTCCGCAGTGAGCAGTCGTGAAATGTGAAGCAAGTGTGAGGCGTGGGAAAGGGCGGCGATTACCGGTACACCACGGTTGGTGCGGAACATCGCTTGATTGGAGTGGAAGGAAAAGTGGGTGAGGCCGAGGGTTTTCAGATCTTGAGAGTGGGTCATTTCGCTTCACCTGCCGTTCGAGAAGGACGGCGTGAAGTGACCGGGGTTACTGACGGATCGATGGCTTTCATTTGTGAACTCCCTGTATCAAATGAGAGCTGCCAATTCGTTATCAGACGAATGGGTGGCAGCTATGCGCGGGCTGATAAACCGGAGATACAGGAACCCGGCAGACCCGAAGGTCTCCCACGCACAGCCGCCATTGCACGATAATGCAGACACAAAAAATGCGCCGGCAAACGTGAGTTGGGGCGCTGGTGCGCCTGTATCTTACCCGGGTTATCAGGCCCGGTCGCTGAATTGGCAGCGACGGGTTTGACGGTAGCTTGGGGAGTAGCAGGCGCGCAATCGTGGCCAGTAGTGGCTTTGCTTGCTTGTCGTTACAACAAATTTCTCAGGATTTAGCGGCATGCGTTTTGTCGGTCACGACTTGTTCTTAACCTTTTCTAAGCAACAAAACGAGGAGATCAGCGATGGTCGATGAACTGGAGCAATTCCAGCAGGACTTGCTGGAGTCTGTACGTCAGATGAAGGCCGGTGAGGCCGCTCGCGTAACGCAGATGCTGCCCTCTGCGGTGGAGAAACAAAGCGTCGAGGCATCAAGCACTCTTGGACTGGGAAACCGCGTTGCCATTGACTCCGCCGGTTCAGTGAGCTGAGAAACACTGCTCATGCAATTACGCTTTTTATGGGCACACCATAATTATTGCCAATTCATAATTTGGCATAAAAGTGGAAATTCGGGCATTTTTGGCAAAAGCCGTGCTTTGGGGGAGAAGGGCGTCTGGCGATTAGATCGACGTGTGCTGAGGAGAGGCGCTATTTCTACTGAAGCAGAAACGCTGCCAAAAATATAAACACCCCAGAAACAACAAAGCCCCTGCATTTCTGCAGGGGCTTCGTTTTGTATGGTGCCGGCACCAGGAGTCGAACCCGGGACCTACTGATTACAAGTAAGGTGC
>NZ_JBSVXS010000021.1:0-76656 GCF_054070155.1 Pseudomonas sp. SDT291_1_S447 | reverse complement strand
TCCTGACATCCTGCTCCCAAAGCAGGCGCGCTACCGGACTGCGCTATACCCCGGTTTGAAATTGGCTCCGTGACCAGGACTCGAACCTGGGACCCAATGATTAACAGTCATTTGCTCTACCGACTGAGCTATCACGGAACTACATATTTCAATTTACAACGGTGAAACTTCTTGCATCTAGTCACTCGTTCGCATCGCTGCGTTCGTGTGTCTGAGGCGCGCTATTCTACAACCTAGAACACCTCTGTCAACCCCCTAAATTGCTTTCAAGTTAATGATTTGCAACTTATTTCAGATTTCAACTCAGTGAGCTGAGACCGTCTTGGCGACTGACTGCGGGGCGCACTTTACAAGCCTTTTCCTTTGAGTTCAACAGCCTAACGAAAAAAAAGGCCCCACAATGTGGGGCCCTCCTTTTTTCATTGGCGTTTGGACTCAGTTGAAAACGATTTCGTCGCTCTCGACCTTGCCGGTCGCCGTGTCGCCTGGCATGAAGTGACCCGAGAGGATCAACTGTGCCAACGGGTTTTCGATCCAGCGCTGAATCGCCCGTTTCAAAGGACGTGCGCCATACACCGGGTCGTAACCAACGGCGATCAACTTGTCCATCGCCTCCGGGCTGAGTTCCAGCTTCAGCTCGCGTTCGGCCAGACGGCTGCGCAGACGGCCCAACTGGATCTCGGTAATGCCCGCGATCTGATCCCGCGCCAAAGGCTCGAAGATCACCACCTCGTCGACCCGGTTGATGAATTCCGGACGGAAGTGCGACGTCAGCGCATCCATGACTGCAGCACGCTGAGCCTCGCGATCACCGACCAGCTCCTGAATCTGCACAGAGCCGAGGTTCGAGGTCATGACGATCACGGTATTGCGGAAGTCCACCGTGCGGCCATGGCTGTCGGTCAGGCGACCATCCTCGAGCACTTGCAGCAAGATGTTGAACACATCCGGGTGCGCCTTCTCGACTTCGTCCAGCAGGATCACCGAATAAGGCTTGCGACGCACGGCCTCGGTCAGATAACCGCCTTCTTCGTAACCGACGTATCCCGGTGGCGCACCGATCAGGCGAGCCACGGAATGTTTCTCCATGAACTCGGACATGTCGATCCGCACCATCGCCTCTTCAGTATCAAAGAGGAATTCGGCCAGCGCCTTGCACAGCTCGGTTTTACCAACACCGGTCGGACCGAGGAACATGAACGAGCCGCTCGGACGATTCGGATCGGACAACCCGGCACGTGAACGTCGTACCGCATTGGCCACGGCGACCACGGCTTCTTCCTGACCAATCACCCGTTTGTGCAACAGGCTTTCCATCTTCATCAGCTTGTCGCGCTCGCCTTCGAGCATTTTCGACACCGGAATGCCGGTCCACTTCGACACAACTTCGGCGATTTCTTCTTCAGTCACCTTGCTGCGCAGCAACTGGTTTTCGCTCTTGCCGTGCTGATCGACCATTTGCAGGCTGCGTTCCAGATCCGGAATTACCCCATACTGCAATTCAGCCATACGGTTGAGGTCGCCTTTACGGCGTGCCGCTTCCAGTTCCTGACGCGACTGCTCGATCTTCTGCTGAATCTGCGCAGAGCCCTGCACCTCGGCTTTTTCCGAGTTCCAGATTTCTTCCAGATCGGAATACTCGCGTTCCAGTCGGACGATTTCTTCCTGGAGTTTCTCCAGACGTTTCATCGCCGCTTCGTCACTTTCTTTCTTCAGTGCCTGGGATTCCACCTTCAACTGAATCAGGCGACGCTCGAGACGATCGAGCACTTCCGGCTTGGAGTCGATTTCCATGCGGATACGGCTGGCCGCCTCGTCGATCAGGTCAATGGCCTTGTCCGGCAACTGCCGGTCTGTGATGTAGCGATGGCTGAGCTTGGCCGCGGCGATGATCGCGCCGTCGGTGATCGCCACCTTGTGGTGAACCTCGTAGCGCTCTTTGAGGCCGCGCAGGATGGCGATGGTGTCTTCTTCGCTCGGCTCATCCACCAATACTTTCTGGAAGCGTCGCTCGAGCGCCGCGTCCTTCTCTATATATTGGCGATACTCGTTGAGCGTGGTCGCGCCAACGCAATGCAACTCACCGCGCGCCAGCGCAGGTTTGAGCATGTTGCCGGCATCCATCGAGCCTTCGCCTTTACCGGCGCCGACCATGGTGTGCAGTTCGTCGATGAACAGAATGATCTGCCCTTCCTGCTTCGACAGCTCGTTGAGCAGCGATTTCAGGCGCTCTTCGAACTCACCGCGATACTTGGCACCGGCAATCAGCGCGCCCATGTCCAGCGAGAGCAAACGCTTGCCCTTGAGGCCGTCCGGTACTTCGCCGTTGATGATGCGTTGGGCCAGACCTTCGGCGATCGCGGTTTTACCCACACCAGGCTCACCGATCAGCACCGGGTTGTTCTTGGTGCGACGCTGGAGAACCTGAATGGTGCGACGAATTTCGTCATCACGGCCGATCACCGGATCGAGCTTGCCGTCTTCAGCGCGCTTGGTCAGGTCGACGGTGTATTTATCCAACGCCTGCCGCGACTCCTCGTGATTGGCGTCATTTACCGCTTCGCCGCCACGCAGGTTGTTGATCGCGTTTTCCAGGGCTTTCTTGCTCACGCCTTGGCCGAGCAGCAATTTGCCGAGCTTGCTGTTCTCGTCCATCGCCGCGAGCAACACCAGTTCGCTGGAGATGAACTGGTCGCCCTTCTGCTGGGCCAGACGGTCAGCCTGATTGAGCAGGCGCGCCAGATCCTGCGACATGTTGACGTCGCCGGTGGGGTTCTGGATTTTCGGTAATTGGTCGAGCTCTTTGGTCAGCTCTTTGCGCAAGCTGTTGACGTCGAAGCCCACCTGCATCAGCAGAGGTTTGATCGAACCACCCTGCTGTTCAAGCATGGCTTGCATCAAGTGCGCCGGCTCAATCGCCGGATGATCGTGGCCGACTGCCAACGACTGCGCGTCGGACAAGGCCAACTGTAATTTGCTGGTTAAACGGTCTATTCGCATAAGTCACCTTCCTTTTGAGCAGGCCGGACCTAAAAACCATCCTGAATAAAGAAACCTGCCAGATACCGCTATAGATGCGGTCGATTCTGCAAGATTCAAGCGTCAGAGGGTTGATGCAGATCAGAGAGTTTAGCGGGTGAGCCAGATAAGGGAGGCAAAGCGACCGGTGCGTGGGGCACGGCGATAGGAGAAGAAGCGCGGATCGGTCACGGTGCAGAAACCGCCACCATAAACAGCAGTGACACCGCGTTCAGCCAGACGCAGGCGCGCCAGCTTATAGATGTCAGCCATGAACTTGCCGGCATTGGGGCTCGGTACAAAGGCGTCTGCTGCTGCGGGCAATTGGTTAATGAAGACTTCGCGCACTTCCGCGCCAACTTCAAAGGCTTGCGGGCCGATGGCCGGGCCGAGCCAGACCAGAACGTCTTCGGGAGGAACATCAAGGCTATCGAGCGTCGCTTCAAGTACACCCGCCGCCAGACCACGCCAACCGGCATGGGCCGCCGCCACACGGGTGCCGGCACGATCGCAGAACAATGCTGGCAAGCAGTCGGCTGTCATCGCCGCGCAGGCAATGCCCGGCGTTGCCGTCCAACTGGCATCGGCGGTCGCAACAATACCCGGATCAGCATGAGCCACGGCAATCCCGTGCACTTGCTGCAACCAGGCAGGCTGTATAGAGAAGTGTTCGGTCAGGCGCCGACGGTTTTCGGCAACTGCTTCCGGGCGATCATCGACATGATCGCCCAGATTGAGGCTGTCGAACGGCGCCTCGCTGACACCGCCATCGCGGGTGGTGACGCAGGCTTTGACGCTGGCCGGCGCAGGCCAGTCCGGCGTCAGCCAGTTCATCCGACGAATGCCTCGCGATCCTGCTTGAGCAGGGTCAGCAGCCAGACGAAATCTTCCGGCAGCGGCGACTCCCAGCTCATGCGTTCACCGGTCGTCGGATGATCCAGCTCAAGGAAGCGCGCGTGCAGGGCCTGACGCGGGAAATGCTTGAGCGATTCAACCATCGTCGGGTTCGCGGCTGGCGGAATGCGGAAACGGCCGCCGTACGCCGGATCGCCGACCAACGGGAAGTTGATGTGCGACATGTGTACGCGAATCTGGTGAGTACGACCGGTTTCCAGCTTCACCCGCACGTGGGTGTGGGAGCGGAAGCGCTCCAGCACGCGATAGTGGCTGACGGCAGGCTTGCCGCCTTCCATCACCGCCATGCGCTGACGCTGCTGGCCGTGGCGACCGATCGGGGCGTTGATCTTGCCACCGGCGGTCACTACACCGATCACGATGCACTCATAGATGCGGCTGACACTGCGACTCTGCAACTGAGTAACCAGTTTGGTCTGCGCCTGAATGGTCTTGGCCACCACCATCAGACCGGTGGTGTCCTTGTCCAGACGATGCACGATACCGGCGCGCGGGACATTGATGATGTCCGGCACGTGGTGCAGCAAGGCGTTAAGCAAGGTGCCATCGGCGTGACCGGCAGCCGGGTGCACCACCAGGCCCGCAGGCTTGTTGATCACCAGGATGTCGTCGTCTTCATAGACGATGTCGAGCTCGATGTCCTGGGCGATCCACTCGCCCTGGGCTTCCTGCTCGGCAGTCAGCTCAAGGATGGCACCGCCGTGCACGATGTCGCGAGGGCGGATGACCGCCCCGTCCACAGTCAGGCGACCTTCTTTGATCCAGGCGGAAAGGCGCGAGCGAGAGTGCTCAGCGAAGAGTTGGGCAGCGACTTGATCGAGGCGTTGGCCGCCCAATTCGGACGGCACCTCTGCGCGAAGTTCAATTTTATCGGACATGCTCTGACTGTGCGTCGGCACAGCTTTTGGTTTCGGCTGCGCGCTTGTGGTTAAATACGGCGTCTTTTGCCCCGAGGCTTTTCAACGGGGCGCTCATCATAACAGGACGGCCCCGCCCAAGACAGCGGCCGTCATAGGGACGCAAGCCGCCATGCAAGTGAAACACCTGCTGCTGATCGCCATCCTCGCATTGACCGCTGCTTGCTCATCGAAGGAAGTCGTAGACGAAAACCTCAGCGAAGCCGAGCTGTATCAGCAGGCTCAGACTGACCTGGACAACAACAGCTACACCAGCGCCACAGCCAAGCTGAAGGCTCTGGAGTCGCGTTATCCGTTCGGTCGCTACGCCGATCAGGCACAGCTGGAGCTGATCTACGCCAACTATAAGAACGCCGAGCCGGAAGCTGCAAAGTCTGCCGCCGAGCGTTTCATTCGTTTGCACCCGCAGCATCCGAACGTGGATTACGCGTATTACTTGAAAGGTCTGACTTCTTTCGACCAGGACGTCGGCCTGCTGGCGCGCTTCCTGCCGCTGGACATGACCAAGCGTGACCCCGGCGCTGCGCGCGACTCGTACAACGAGTTCGCCCAGCTGACCAGCCGCTACCCGAACAGCCGCTACGCGCCGGACGCCAAGCAGCGCATGATCTACCTGCGCAATCTGCTGGCGGCCTACGAAATTCATGTGGCCGACTACTACCTGACCCGTCAGGCTTATGTAGCCGCAGCCAACCGTGGCCGTTACGTCGTGGAAAACTTCCAGGAAACCCCATCGGTCGGCGACGGCCTGGCGGTGATGACTGAAGCCTATCAGCGTCTGCACCTGGACGAACTGGCCAACACCAGCCTGGAAACCCTGAAGCTCAACTACCCGAACCACCCGAGCCTGCAGGACGGTCAGTTCGTGCCACGGGTTGCCGAAGCCGACAACCGCTCGTTCCTGAGCAAGGCGACTCTGGGTCTGATCGAGTCGCGTCCACCGCTGCCGCCGGGCGAAACCCGCGCCAACCAGGACGTGCAGAAGCAGTTCCAGGACGCGAAAGACGCGATCCCGAACGAGCTCAAGCCTAAAGACGAAAACGGCGACGTGATCGAAGAGCCAGAGCCTGAGTCGAGCAACACCGACCGCTCGTGGTTCAGCTACATGACTTTCGGCGTGTTCGACTGATCACACTGACGGTACAGAAAAGGGAGATCTGCGGATCTCCCTTTTTCATGCCCGCGCTTTATTAGGCTGTGCGCTTGTCAGGTCCTTGGCTAAACTGCCGGATCATCAGTCAAAAAGCCGCTCATCATGCTTCGTTTATTGTTCTGGATCGTCGTGATTTTCGCCGCGATATGGTTGTGGCGTAAATTCAAGGCGCCTGCCGCGTCCAATCAATCCAATCGCGCCCCTCGCGAACAGGACGCGCCACCGATGGTGCGCTGCGCCCATTGCGGCGTGCATCTACCGCGCGACCGCGCGCTAAGCGTGCAACAACAGTGGTATTGCAGCCAGGCTCACCTTGAGCAAGGCCCGGGTGCCAGTGATCGCTGAGGCCACCAGCGCCGACAGCAAACAGGCGCAGCGCCTGCTGCGCCTTTATCATCTTTACCGTTTAAGCGTCGGCATCACCCTGGTGCTGCTGATCTCCAGCAACATGGACAACCGCCTGCTGACGTCAGCCAACGACGAATTGCTGCGCGGTGGCAGTTGGCTGTATCTGATCCTCAACATTCTGTTGGTGGTGTTCCTTGAGAACACCCGACGGCCAGCGCAACTGTTCAGTCTGGCCCTCGTTGATGTCCTGCTTTTATGCGCTTTGTTCTTTGCGGCGGGCGGCGTCGGCAGCGCGCTGGGCAATCTGCTGATTGTCTCGGTGGCGATCAGCAACACCTTGCTACGGCGGCGCATCGGCCTCCTGATTGCCGCCATCGGTGCGCTGGGCATCGTCGGTTCGAGTTTCCTGCTGAGCTTCAACCATCCGCTGAATGCCAATGAATACCTGCAAGCCGGCACCCTCGGCGCGCTGTGCTTTGCCGCGTCGTTGCTGGTGCAGGGGTTGATCCGCCGCCTCGAAGTCAGCGAAACCCTTGCCGAGCAACGTGCCAGTGAAGTGGTCAGCCTCGAAGCCCTCAACGCGCTGATCCTGCAACGCATGCGCACCGGTATTCTGGTGCTCGATGAGGAGCGGCGGGTGCAACTGGCCAACCACAGCGCGCAAACCCTGCTCGCGCAATCGCACCTTCAGGGGCATCTGATCGATGACTGTTCGACGGCGCTGGTTGATCGCCTGCAACTGTGGATGAACAACCCGACGTTGCGCCCGCAAACCCTGAAAATCCCCGGCAACGGCCTGGAACTGCAACCAAGCTTCATCGCCCTAGAACAAAGCCCCAACCAGCAAACCCTGGTGTTTCTCGAAGACCTCGCGCAAATCGCCCAGCAAGCGCAGCAACTGAAACTTGCCGCACTCGGCCGCTTGACCGCCGGCATCGCCCACGAGATCCGCAATCCGCTCGGTGCCATCAGTCACGCCGCGCAGCTATTGGCTGAATCCGAGGAACTCGATAGCGCGGATCGGCGTCTGACGCAGATCATTCAAGACCACTCCCAGCGCATGAACCGAGTCATCGAAAACGTCCTGCAACTGTCCCGCCGCCAGCAGAGCGCGCCACAACGGCTGGATCTCAAGCCGTGGCTGGAAAACTTCGTCGCCGAAAGCCGTGAACAAGCCAGCGAGCGCCAGCAGATTCATCTGCGGATCAATTCAGGGGACTTCACCACGCTGATGGACCCCAATCAGCTCACGCAAATTCTCGACAATCTGTTACGCAATGGCTGGCGCCACAGCGCGCTGCTGCATGATCAAGCCGAAGTCTGGCTGGCCCTTTTCACCGATCCCGACAGCCAGTTGGCGATCCTCGAAGTGCAGGACAACGGCCCCGGCGTACCACCCAATGAACAGACGCATCTGTTCGAACCCTTCTTCACCACCAGCAGCCAGGGCACCGGCCTTGGGCTTTATCTGTCCCGTGAGCTGTGCGAAAGCAACCAAGCGCGCCTAGACTTTCAATCACGCCAAGGCGGCGGCTGCTTTCGCATCACCTTTGCTCACGGACGGAAACAAAGTTGAATACGAGCCCACGGCAAAAAATCCTCATCGTCGACGACGAACCAGACATCCGCGAACTCCTGGAAATCACCCTGGGACGGATGAAACTCGACACCTACAGCGCGCGCAATCTGGCTGAAGCCCAGGCACTGCTGAACCGCGAGAGTTTCGACCTGTGCCTGACCGACATGCGTCTGCCCGACGGCACGGGGCTGGAACTGGTGCAGCATATTCAGCAACGTTATCCACAACTGCCGGTGGCGATGATTACGGCCTATGGCAGCCTGGAAACGGCAATCAACGCCTTGAAAGCCGGTGCCTTCGACTTCCTCACCAAACCGGTGGACCTTACCCGCTTGCGCGAACTGGTCAGCACGGCCCTGCGCATGCCGGCGGCAGGAGGCAGCTTTACAACGATAGAACGGCGCTTGCTGGGCGATTCGCCGCCGATGCGCAGTCTGCGCAAGCAAATCGACAAACTCGCTCGCAGTCAGGCGCCGGTGTACATCAGTGGCGAGTCGGGCAGTGGCAAGGAACTGGTCGCGCGGCTGATCCATGAACAAGGGCCGCGCGCCGGCCAGCCGTTCGTGCCGGTGAACTGTGGGGCAATTCCTTCCGAGCTGATGGAAAGCGAGTTTTTCGGCCATCGCAAAGGCAGTTTCACGGGCGCGGTCGAAGACAAGCCGGGGCTGTTTCAGGCCGCCCATGGCGGCACGTTGTTTCTCGATGAAGTGGCGGACTTGCCGCTGTCGATGCAGGTGAAGTTACTGCGCGCGATTCAGGAAAAAGCCGTGCGCAGTGTCGGCGGCCAGCAGGAGAGCGTGGTCGATGTGCGGATTCTTTGCGCCACCCACAAGGATCTCGATGCCGAAGTCGCGGCCGAGCGCTTTCGTCAGGATCTGTATTACCGTCTCAACGTAATCGAATTGCGCGTGCCGTCCCTGCGTGAGCGCCGTGATGACATTGAAGTGCTGGCTGCCAATATGCTCAAGCGCCTCGCCAAAGACACCGGCCAGCCGGCAGCACGCTTGCATCCGCAGGCTTTGGAAGCGCTGAAGAATTACCGGTTTCCGGGCAATGTACGGGAGCTGGAGAACGTTCTCGAACGGGCGCACACCTTGTGTGAAAACCGCACGATCGAGGCGCAGGATTTGCGTCTGAGTGAAGGAAACTGCGCGGCGGATGGCGGGATTGCCGATCTGACCCAGATCGATAATCTGGAAGATTATCTGGAGAACGTCGAGCGGAAGCTGATCTTGCAGGCGCTGGAGGAAACACGCTGGAATCGTACGGCGGCGGCGCAGCGGTTGAGTCTTTCGTTTCGGTCGATGCGCTATCGGCTGAAGAAACTCGGTCTGGATTGAGGGCCCCTTCGCGAGCAGGCTCACTCCCACATTGGTTTCTGTGATCGACAAGGATCAACTGTGGGAGCGAGCCTGCTCGCGAAAGCGATCTGCCAGGCTCCAGAGATATACCTGACTAAATCCGGCCTTCCGGCGCATACGGCGTCGGATCAATTATCGGCGTGCGCCCCAGCATCACATCGGCAAACAACTGGCACGACGCCGGCGCCAGCACCAGCCCATTGCGGTAATGCCCGCAGTTCAGCCACAACCCGGCAAACCCCGGCACCCGGCCAATGTACGGAATGCCCTCCGGCGAACCCGGACGCAACCCCGCCCAGTGCCCGACCACTTCGGCATCGGCCAACGCTGGCAGCAATTCAACCGCCGAAGCCTTGAGACTTTCCAGCGCCACCTCGGTTGGGGTCTTGTCGTAGCCTTCGTGCTCCAGCGTGCTGCCGATCAGGATATGCCCGTCGCGACGCGGAATCGCATATCGCCCTTTGGCCAATACCATGCTAGGCAGGAAATCCGCCGCACACTTGTAGAGAATCATCTGGCCTTTGACTGGCTCGACCGGCAGCGCCAGGTCCAGCGTCTTGAGCAGATCACCGCTCCACGCCCCAGCAGTCAGCACGACCTGATCACCGTTGATCACACCCTTCGACGTCTCGACGCCAACAACCTGCTCACCCTCGCGGACAAACCCGCTGACTTCACATTGTTCGTGAATGGTCACGTTCGGCAGTGCCTGCAACGCCGCTTTCAGCGACTTGACCAAGCGCGGATTGCGCACGTTGGCGACATCCGCCATGTAGATCGCCCGGGAAAAACCACCACCGAGCACCGGCACCGCATCATGCGCCGCCGAGATATCCACAGCCCGCAACGGGCGATTTTCCCGCTTGGCCCAGGCCAGCGCTTCGGCTTCATCGTCCAAGTCCAGCCAGTACAGGCCGGTGGTGTGCACTTCAGGATCAACGCCAGTGTCGGCAAACAAACGCTCGCCGAGCTGTGGATAAAAATCCTGTGACCAGTGCGCCAGCGCGGTGACTGCCGGGCTATAACGCCACGGATACAACGGCGAAACGATACCGCCGCCCGCCCAGGACGATTCCTGGCCGAGGTTCGAACGATCGAGCAGCACCACGCTGCGCACTTCGAAGGCGAGATTGTAGGCGGTCAGCAGGCCAATCACCCCGCCACCGACAATCACCACTTGCTGTTGCCTGGTCATGTTTGATCCAACCGTAAAAAAGACAGTGGGCGCAAAAGGCACCCGAAAGAAAGCGCCTCAGCGGCCCCAGCAATCCTTGGTGGTCAGCCCGGTAGTCGCGTTGTTCATGCTTCGAACACCGGTGTTGGTCAGGGTGAAATCCCCGCACTTGTCGGTGGCCATCGACGTACCCGTTTTGCGGGTCGCGGTCAGCACAAAGGTCTGGTCAGTGATGGTCGGGGTAATGGTGTAGAAATCATTGCCCGTGCTGAGTCCGGTGATACCGGTGTAGACATTGTTTTTGGTGTAGAAACGTTCAAGGCTCTGCGCCTGCTCCGATAGCAGCGATACCACTTCGGCGCGGCGGCCCTTTTTCAGGTACTCGGTATAGCTCGGTGCGGCGATGGTGATGACGATCCCGATGATCGCAATCACGATCATGATTTCGATCAGGGTGAAGCCTCGGTTGAATCTGCGCATGCCTCAAACTCTCACTTACTGTATTTGTCGCCACATGATACGACGGCTGCCACCGCCGCCCTTTTCCACAATGATCGTGATGGTTCCACTGGTGTCGGTCGTACCCTTGCGCTTGCCATCGCTGGAGACGAAGTTCAGGGTCGGAATGCCACCGGTGAATATCACTCCGCTGGAGATCGAGTCATTGCTGTCGACCAAACCGTCAGAGCTGGTGTCCAGCACGGCGTAATTGAGCATCTTACCGCTGAACGCATCCAGTTCGACCAGTTTGCCGGTACCAAAACTCGCACAGGGATCAGTGGTATCAACACTCGCCGTGGTAAAGACAATACGGCCCAACACGATACTCGCCTGATTGATCACCCGCTCGCCGGTCAGCACGTTGTTGTACACCAGCGGAAGATACCACCCCTTCTCCGCCGGATACGTCGTGTCATTCTGCGTTGTGGTCAGAAACTGTCCAGAGCTGCCAGAGAATGATCCGGTGATCGCCTGCGGCTGCAAACTGCTGACAGTCAGTTGACCAGAACCTCCATCGGCGTCCCACACGGAATAGAACGCCTGCAAATCCTTGTTGGTCTTGTCGGCCGTTTCGTTGAACTTGCCGGTACCGACGAAGACCTGTTTGCCGCCCAGCGCGTTATCCGCCAGTAACGGCTGCGCGGTGATCGGTTGAGTCGCCCCGCCCGCCGTGGTGAACAGTGGCTTGCCGGAAAACGCCACGCCCCAACTATCGGAGGACATGGCACTCAGGTCGAACTTCCATAACCGCCCCTTCAAGTCGCCACCGTAAGCGGCCTGCACCACATTCGAAGAGTTGACCTTGAGTTTCACCGACGACAAACCGTTGGTGGTTTCCGTGCTGTCGATAACGATTTTCCTGATCAGCGAACCGTCCAGCGCATCCAGTACATACAGGGCCGCCACGCCTGAATTGCTGCCGTAGCCGTTGGCAATGAATGTCGCCCAGCGACCATTGGCCAAGCGTGCCACTTCCGGACGGGCGTAGGCATAACCCAGATCATTGAATGCGTTCGCAGTACTGGCGGTGGCCGGCGCACTGACCTCCCACAAGGCCTTGATAACATTGCCCGCAGACGCATCAAACAGTTGCAACCCGTAGAAGGTTTTACCCCCGGCACCGGTGCCGCCAATGGCCAGGGTTTTCCACGCAGCGCCGGACTGCGCGTCGAACACCCCGACCTGACCGTCCACCAAAAACTTGTGGCTCACACCGTTGACGTAGTTGGTGTCGGCGATCAGGCGCAATGACGGCAGCACACTGGAGGGCATGTAGGCGTAACGGCGAGTACCGTTCGCCGAATTGATCACGTTGACGAAACCATCGTTGGCGTTGACCACCAGGCTGGTATTCATATTCGCAGCCTTGGTGGCCAGATAAGTGCTGTAGCTGGTGTCCCCGGAAAGATCGGAGGCGGTTTTGTCTGATGGTGACGCCAGCACCAGCGGCGAGTTGATGATGTCGCCTAGCAGCACGCTGCGCACTTTCAGCCCGGCCTTGTTCGTGCCCTTGCTCCACTCCACTAGATCAATGCCGCTGATGCCGGTTGGCAATCCCTGACTCAGCGTGGCCTGCTGGGCCGGGGAAAAGTTGCCGTAAACCAAGGTTACCGCTGCGTTGCTCAGGGTATTCCACGACTGAAAGGTCGCTGCGTTGGCGGATGGCACGATGGTGGTGTCGGTCGTCCACTGCGCCGCCGATGTATTGACCGTCCCGGTCGAGGTGAAGCCGAACGACTTGATCGTGCCGCGCCAGTCCTTGGGGTCATAAGTGGTTTGATAAAAACTGCTGCTGGACGTCAGTGTGGTGCCGCTGGTGACTCCCGCGCCGCCGGATCCGGCCTTGGACGTGATGTCGCTCAGCGCCGAGGATAAGGCAGCGTTGAGCCCGGTACTGTCGGTCGCTTGGTAATACCTGCCCTGTCCGTAACTGGCGGCGTCCGACAACATGTCGTTATCGGCGGTGAACCCGACCGTATAGGTATTCATATTCTGCTTGGGAAAATCCACCGCGTTCCAGCTCTTGCCTGCGGCGTCCGTACCGGTCGAACGCATGTCGATATCGAAGGCGAACTTGGCGATGTCATCCAGATACAGCGTATCCCCTTCGTTATCGCCATTGAGGTTGTTGCCGTCATTGTTGACGCCGTCCCAGTTCGGCAAACGGCTGCCGCCCAACGGGTCGTTAGTCGGGAAAGTCCGGTCGAAAGTCGGCAAACCGTCGGTAATCACCACGCCGTAGTTTTTCTGGCAGCGGTACTGAATCGGGCTGGTGTAGGTGCTCGGCGTGCTGTTGTAGTAAGGCGCCATGCCGCGCATGTAGCGGGTGATTTCGTAATAGGTTTCCGCCAACGGCGTGTTGGCCACGGCGCTCAAGCCGTTGATGGAAGAGATCAGTGCGTTGTAATTGGTGTCGGCCTGGGCCTGAGTCACGCTGCCGGATACCGGCGACAAATCGCTGATTGCACGGGCAATGAAACCGCCATTGCCGGAGTTGTTGCTGGTGGCCGGATTGAACGTCGACAGACCAATACGCAACGTGCGGTTGCTGCTGACCAGTGCGGTGGAGACGTTGCGCGCAACGTTGATGCGGTAGTCGTTGGGGATCACCCCGGTGGTGAAATCGCGGGTGCCATTGTTGATGGCCAAGCCGAATACGTAGGAAATGTAATCCCCTGAGTAACGCGTATTGCCGCCGCCGACCGGATCCGGCAGCTTCAGGCACAACGGCGCCAGGCTGTTGTTGTAGAACGCATAGGCGCCGCCCGAGCAACCTGATGTCGGCAGGCTCGACAGAAATATTGTATCGCCGGTGATCGTCGTCGAACTCAGGCACAAGCCCAGCAAGGCGTTACATTGCCGCGCCGGTGTGCGATCAACCGTCGGGTCGAATCCAGCCGCATAAATGATGCTGTTCATACTCCCCGAATCGTCGATCAGCAGAATGACGTTGGGTGGTACCGCCGCCGCACTCAGCAGCGGTGAATCGGAAGGCGTGAACGCATAGGCCGGTGCCGCCAGATAAAAGCTCAGCAGCATGCCGATCCATAGAGATATGCAGCGCTCAGTACTTCGCATAAACACTCTCCACCACGCTACGCGAAGTACCGGCGATGCCGACCGCTGTAACCCGATACAACGTCGCCGAGGTGTTGCTCGGTACGTTCACGGCCGTCAGAGTCGTACCGATGTTCTGTACTCCATAGAATCCATTGCCGGCCGCAATCCAGGTGACCCCGGAAGTCGAGTTGAGCCCCGCCGAGCTGACCACTGACGACTCCGCTGGCGGCGCGCATTGCGTGATACCGCTGCACACGGCCAGCGAATAACTGTCCAGTTGCACCGCACTTTCGCCAATCCGCAACGCCGCCTCGGCAGTCTGAAACGACTGATTACGCAGACTCACGCTGCCGGCCATTTTTTCCTGCAGGTTGGCGCTCTGCATCGACGACAAACCAATCAGGGTCAACAGCAGCAGGAATACCAGACTCACCAGCAACACCATGCCGTGCTGAGTCTGACGGGTGTGAAGAGAAATCCTCATCAGCGCGTCCTCACTGCAAGCGGTTGCGCAAAGCGGCAACCACGTTGAAGGTTTGACTGCGCACCCGATTGTTCGGATCGTTGAGGGTCAGGCTCAGGCGCACACTGCGGATGCGCGCCGGATCACTGGGGTTGGCGCTATAAGTCGAAGCGGCCACATCTGTCGCGGAACTGGCCAGACCGAACATCACAGTGAACGCACTGACGTTGTTCACCAGCACCTGCTGCGTCGGTGTGCCGCTGCCGGTACCCATGAGAATCTGATTGTTGCTGAAACTGTAGATCAGACGCCGGATCGGAAACGCGATCTGTCCGCTCGCCGGAGATCGCAAGCCGGTATACGCCGTCGCACTGTTACGGCAGTCGGAGAGCACCGTCCAGGTCGGCGTGCCCCCGCCGCTGCCGATATCGGCGGTGACCAGCGTCAGTTTCAGGTTGGCATTGTCCCAACTGATCGGCATGACCTGCGCAGCGTTGAAGTCGCCCGCGGAGCTCGAATCGAGGATGGTGCCCAGACAACCGAACATCCCGACCATGCGAATTTCCTGAATCATCTTGCTCAATACGAACCGCGCGTCTTCCTGCATCGCGGCGGCGCTGTTCTGGCTGACATAAGTATTTTTCGCCGCGATGAAAATCTGCACCACGCCCAGCACCACAATCAGCCCCAGTGCCAGGGCGACGAGCATCTCGATCAGACCAAAACCACGCTGACCACGCCTCATGGTGTAGCCACCGGATCGACTGCGGCGCGACTGCTCAGGACGAAACTGCGCTGAGCGCTGGCCGTGTTGGCTGCCCGTGCGTCGCTCCAGTTGATGGTGATGGTGTAGACGCGCTGATTGAGGGTGATGCTGCCGGTGGCGGTCGGCCCGCCGAAATTGAGAATATTGGTCGAGAAGTCGTAGAGATCCTGATCACGCGCAACGCTCAAGTTGCCCGAAGTCGGCGGCGTGACGGTGTATTCGGCGCCGGAATTGGCGCGGATGCGGTCCATCATGTCGTAGGCAATGAAACTGGCCTGGCTGGTCATCCGTGAGCTGTCGGTGTATTTCAGCGCATTCAGTTGCACCGCTGCCGCGCCCAGCAGCCCGACCGTCAGAATCAGCAACGCGACCAGTACTTCGATCAGCGTCATGCCCTGCTGTACGTATTGACTCCCTGCCCTCATCCGCAACTTCCACCCAATTGAATTCGTCCGTTCAAACAAACGTTCAGCGTCCTGCTTTGCGTTCCCAACGTGTAACTGATGGTCACCGCCGTCGACGGCGCTGCCAGACCACCGAGGTTGTTGAAATCCAGTGCGGTCACTCCTGAGGGTAGCGTCAGAGTGGCGCCGCTGCTCATCGCGGGAACAACCCGCAACACATTGGCCGGATTGCCAGTACTGTCGTAGACCGATAACTCACCGGTCCAGACGCTGCCGCCAGCGGTTGGGCGCAGGCGCAGGGTGGTGCCACGGTCGATCGCTTCGAGCCTGGCGAAATTGATCGCTCGCTGCAGGTCGCCCATCTCGGTATCAGCCTTGCTGCCCTGTATCGAACGAGTGAACGCCGGCACCGCCAGGGTGATCAGGATCACGAAGATCGCAACTGCAACCAACAACTCGATCAGTGTGAAACCTTTTGTACGAAGATCCATCAATGCCCTCCGTTGCCGTCGGCTATACCTGCTTCTACACGCTAGAACATTCAACCGGCCCGCGTCGGTTGATTTGCCCTGCCCGGCGCACGGAGCGCGCCGTTCATCACACTCCACGGAGGGAGTTTTCATGCCGCAACAGGGTTTCAGCCTGATCGAACTGCTTATGGGACTGGCGATTGGCGCAATTGTTCTGCTGCTGGTCAGTCCGGCATTTGCCACGCTCACCGAGTCGAACCATCGCCATCAGGCTGCGCAATCGCTGCTCGACGGTATTCGCAATGCTCGAACGTTAGCGATCACGCACAATCAAAGCGTGGTCATCCATGGCATCGACGGCGATTGGAGCCGGGGCTGGCGAATCATTCTGGATATCAGCGGCAAGGGGCTGGAGGACAGCAGCAATCCACTGCTGGTCGAACGCGCGAGCGATCAGCGAATTCCAATTGCCGGTAACTGGTGGGTGAGTCGTTATATAAGGTTTGGCAGCCTGGGTAAGCCGCTGATGCCCGGACGAATGTTTCAGGCAGGAAAACTACATATCTGCTCGGTAAACGAGCCGGTCAGCCAGCTCCAGGTGGTGCTGGCGGCGACCGGTCGCGTGCGCCTGGCCAGCGAAAAAGCTGAGCAGGCGCTGTGTCAAAAGAACAAAAACGTCAGATCGAACGCACGCGCAGCTCTTTAGGCATCGAGAACGTGATGTTCTCTTCGCGCCCGGCCAATTCATCGGCACCGGTCGCGCCCCAGGCCTGCAATTGCTGAATCACGCCGCGCACCAGCACTTCTGGCGCGGACGCTCCGGCGGTGATGCCGATACGCTCAACGCCATCGAACCAGCTCTTTTGCAGGTCTTCGGCACCGTCGATCAGGTAGGCCGGTGTGGCCATGCGCTCGGCGAGCTCACGCAGACGGTTAGAGTTGGAGCTGTTCGGGCTGCCAACTACCAATACAACGTCGCACTCGTCAGCCAGTTGCTTGACCGCGTCCTGACGGTTTTGCGTGGCGTAGCAGATGTCGTCCTTGCGCGGACCACCGATGGCCGGGAAGCGCGTGCGCAAGGCATCGATGACGCGACTGGTGTCGTCCATCGACAGCGTGGTCTGAGTAACGAAAGCCAGTTTTTCCGGGTTGTGCACCTGCAACTCGGCAACGTCTTTCTCGTCTTCAACGAGGTAAATCGCGCCGCCATTGCTGCCGTCGTACTGACCCATGGTGCCTTCGACTTCCGGGTGACCGGCGTGGCCGATGAGGATGCACTCACGACCGTCGCGGCTGTATTTCGCCACTTCGATGTGCACCTTGGTCACCAGCGGGCAAGTGGCGTCGAATACTTTCAGGCCACGGCCGGCGGCTTCGGTGCGCACGGCTTGAGAGACGCCGTGGGCACTGAAGATCACGATGACGTCATCCGGCACCTGATCCAGCTCTTCGACGAAGATCGCTCCGCGGCTGCGCAGGTCTTCAACGACGAACTTGTTGTGCACCACTTCGTGACGCACGTAGATCGGCGGCCCGAAAACTTCCAGGGCGCGGTTGACGATTTCGATCGCCCGGTCCACGCCGGCGCAGAAGCCACGGGGGTTGGCGAGTTTGATTTGCATGCTGTGCCTCGTGTCTTGCGCGCAAGAAATAGCGAAAACGGTGGAAAACATTGTGGGAGCGAGCCTGCTCGCGAAGGCAGTGTGTCAGACAACAGCTATGTTGAATGTCAGTCAGCATTCGCGAGCAAGCTCGCTCCCACATTTTGACCCGTGTGCGGTCAGTTACAGCGCTTTGACGGAAATGATTTCCACGTCAAAGGTCAGCGTCTTGCCCGACAGCGGATGGTTGAAGTCGATGGTCACTTGCGCGTCATCGAACTCTTTCACTACACCTGGCAGCTCAGTATTGGCCGCATCGTTGAAGATCACCAGCAAACCCGGCGACAACTCCATGTCGACGAACTGCGAACGCGGGATGATCTGTACGTTCTGCGGGTTCGGCTGGCCGAAAGCGTTTTCCGGCTCGACGGTCAGCGTGCGCTTGTCGCCAGCCTTGAAGCCGAACAGCGCCGCTTCGAAACCCGGCAGCAGGTTGCCGTCGCCGACCTTGAAGGTCGCCGGGGCTTTGTCGAACGTGCTGTCGACGGTGTCGCCGTTCTCCAGGCGCAATGCAAAGTGCAAAGTGACTTCCGTGTTCTGGCCGATGCGTTGCTCAGCCAATACCTGTTCAGTCATGAACGGCTTCTCCGGTCTTTTTACTTTTGAACATATCCAGTGCCAGCATCACCGCGCCAACGGTAATCGCGCTGTCGGCGAAGTTGAACGCCGGGAAGTACCAGCGGTTCTGCCAGTGCACCAGAATGAAGTCGATCACATGGCCCAAGGCAATGCGGTCATACAGATTGCCCAGCGCGCCGCCCAGCACCAGCGCCAGCGCGACGGCCAGCCAGGTGTCATTGCGGCCCAGGCGCTTGAGCCAGACCACCAGCACCGCACTGACCACAATCGCGATCAGGGCGAACAGCCAGCGCTGCCAGCCGGAACTGTCCGCCAGGAAGCTGAACGCAGCGCCGGTGTTGTAAGCCAGGGTCCAGCTGAAGTAATCGGGAATGATCACGATCTGCTGGAACATTTCGAGCTTGCCTTCGAAGTAGAACTTGCTGGCCTGGTCAATGACCAGAACCAGCAAACTCAACCAGAGCCAGCTCAACCGTCCGAAACGGCCAACGGCATTAGGCATAGTGACGAACCTCGCCAGCGCCGCTGATGTTGTCGACGCAACGACCGCAGATTTCCGGATGCTCCGGGTTCACGCCGACGTCTTCGCGGCAGTGCCAGCAACGGGCGCACTTCGGGAAGGCCGATTTGACAATCTTCAGCTTCAGGCCGCTGACTTCAGTCACTACCGCGTCGGCCGGAGCCTGAACGAACGGCGCAACGCTGGCAGTCGAAGTGATCAGAACAAAGCGCAGTTCGTTGCTCAGCTTGGCCAGATCGGCGCTCAGCGCGTCCTCGGCATACAGCGTCACTTCGGCTTGCAGGTTGCCACCGACAGCTTTTGCTGCGCGCTGGATTTCCATTTCTTTGTTGACCGCTACTTTCACCGCCATTACGCGTTCCCAGTAGTCGCGGCCCAGTTCAACATCGGCCGGCAGTTCGGTCAGACCTTCGTACCAGGTGTTGAGCATTACCGATTCGTTACGCTCGCCCGGCAGGTATTCCCACAGTTCGTCGGCGGTGAAAGCGAGGATCGGTGCGATCCAGCGCACCAGCGCTTCGGAGATGTGGAACAGCGCGGTTTGCGCCGAACGGCGGGCCTTGCTGTTGGCGCCAGTGGTGTACTGACGGTCCTTGATGATGTCGAGGTAGAAACCGCCCAGCTCCTGCACGCAGAAGTTGTGGATCTTCGAGTAGACGTTCCAGAAACGGTATTCGCCATAGTGCTCTTGCAGCTCGCGTTGCAGCAGCAAGGTGCGGTCGACCGCCCAACGATCCAGCGCGAGCATTTCTTCCGCCGGCAGGATGTCGGTGGCCGGGTTGAAACCGCTGAGGTTCGAGAGCAGGAAACGCGCGGTGTTACGGATACGACGATAGGCGTCCGCACTGCGTTGCAGAATCTGATCGGAAACGGCCATTTCACCGGAGTAGTCGGTCGAAGCAACCCACAGACGCATGATGTCGGCGCCGAGGGTGTCGTTGACTTTTTGCGGCGCGATCACGTTGCCTAGCGATTTGGACATCTTGCGGCCGGCTTCGTCGACGGTAAAACCGTGGGTCAGCAGTTCGCGGTACGGCGCGTGGTTGTCGATGGCGCAACCGGTCAGCAGCGACGAGTGGAACCAGCCACGGTGCTGGTCGGAACCTTCCAGGTACAGATCGGCACGCGGGCCGCTCTCGTGACCCATCGGGTGCGAACCGCGCAGGACGTGCCAGTGCGTGGTGCCCGAATCGAACCAGACGTCGAGGGTGTCGCTGATCTTGTCGTACAGCGGCGCTTCGTCACCGAGCAGTTCGGCAGCGTCCATCTTGAACCAGGCTTCGATGCCTTCGACTTCAACGCGCTTGGCGACTTCTTCCATCAGCTCGACGGTGCGAGGGTGCAGTTCGCCGCTTTCCTTGTTGAGGAAGAACGGGATCGGCACGCCCCAGTTGCGCTGACGCGAGATGCACCAGTCCGGACGGTTGGCGATCATCGAGTGCAGGCGCGCCTGGCCCCAGGCCGGGACGAACTTGGTGTCTTCGATGGCTTTGAGCGAGCGCACCCGCAGGGTGTCGCCGCTGGTTGGCTCCTTGTCCATGCCGATGAACCACTGCGCGGTGGCGCGGTAGATCAGCGGGGTCTTGTGACGCCAGCAGTGCATATAGCTGTGTTCGATGACGGTGGTGTGCAACAGCGCACCGACTTCGGTCAGCTTGTCGACGATGGCCGGATTGGCCTTCCAGATGAACTGGCCGCCGAAGAATTCCAGCGACGGCACGTACACGCCATTGCTCTGCACCGGGTTGAGGATGTCGTCGTTGACCATGCCGTATTTCTTGCAGGTCACGAAGTCGTCCACGCCGTAGGCCGGGGCGGAGTGAACCACGCCGGTGCCAGCGCCCAGTTCGACGTAGTCAGCCAGGTACACCGGCGACAGGCGGTCATAGAACGGGTGACGGAAGTTGATCAGTTCCAGTTGTTTACCGGTGGTGGTCGCGATGACCGAGCCTTCGACGCCATAGCGCGCCAGGCAGGCTTCGACCAGCTCTTCAGCCAGCACCAGCAACTTGTCACCGATATCAACCAGCGCGTAGTTGAATTCCGGGTGAACGTTCAGTGCCTGGTTGGCCGGGATGGTCCACGGGGTGGTGGTCCAGATCACGATCGAGGCAGGCTTGCTCAGCGACGGCAGACCGAACGCGGCAGCCAGTTTGGCTTCGTCGGCGATCGGGAATGCTACGTCGATGGTCGAGGACTTTTTGTTCTCGTACTCGACTTCCGCTTCAGCCAGGGCCGAACCGCAGTCGAAGCACCAGTTCACAGGCTTGAGGCCCTTGAACACGAAACCGCCCTTGACGATTTCGGCGAGAGCGCGGATTTCGCCGGCCTCGTTCTTGAAGTCCATGGTCTTGTAAGGGTTGGCCCAGTCGCCCAGCACGCCGAGGCGGATGAATTCGGACTTCTGCCCTTCGATCTGCTCGGTGGCGTAGGCACGGCACAGCTCGCGGGTCTTGTCCGCGCCCAGATTCTTGCCGTGGGTCACTTCAACCTTGTGCTCGATCGGCAGGCCGTGACAGTCCCAACCCGGAACGTACGGCGCGTCGAAGCCCGACAGGGTCTTCGAGCGGATGATCATGTCCTTGAGAATCTTGTTCAGTGCGTGACCGATGTGGATCGTGCCGTTGGCATACGGAGGGCCGTCATGCAAAACGAACTTCGGACGATCCTTGCCAATCTCGCGCAACTTTCCGTACAGGCCAATACTGTCCCAGCGCTGCAGGATCTGCGGTTCGCGCTGTGGCAGGCCGGCCTTCATTGGGAAGGCGGTGTCCGGAAGGTTTAGCGTGGCTTTATAGTCGGTCATTTAAGGCTCTTCATTAGCGATGGGCGCTAGGTGCGGCTAGTGCACGGGCGGTGGCGACATCCGCATTGATCGCCGTTTTCAATGCCTCCAGAGAGGCGAAGCGCTGCTCTTCACGCAGCTTTTGGTGGAAAACCACCGTCAAACGCCGGTCATACAGATCGCCGGCAAAATCTAGAAGATGGACTTCAAGGTGGGCCTTGCCATCACCTTGTACCGTGGGCCGTACGCCGATATTGGCGACGCCGGGCCAGGTCTTGCCGTCGATATCGACATCAACCAGATACACCCCGGTAAACGGCACGCGACGACGCTTGAGTTGAATATTGGCTGTGGGCGTACCCAGTTGCCGGGCCAGCTTCTGGCCATGCAGCACGCGACCGGCAATCCGGTACGGGCGACCTAGCAAACGTTCGGCCAAGGCGAAATCGGCGGCGGCCAACGCGTTGCGCACCTGCGTGCTACTGACGCGAATGCCGTCCAGCTCGACGGTTTGCGCCGCTTCGACGGTAAAACCGTGCATCTGCCCGGCCTGCAACAGGAAATCGAAGTCGCCGAGGCGGTCGCAACCGAAACGGAAATCGTCACCGACTTCCAGATGCTGCACGCCGAGGCCATCAACGAGGATGGTATCGACGAACTCACTGGCGCTGAGTTTGCTCAGACGCTGGTTGAAGGCCAGGCACAACACCCGGTCAACGCCTTCGGCGGCCAGCAATTGCAGCTTGTCGCGCAAGCGGGCCAGACGCGCCGGCGCAGTCTCGGGGGCAAAGAATTCCCGTGGCTGCGGCTCGAAAATCACCACGCAGCTGAGTACGCCCAACTCGAGCGCACGCTCACGCAGTCGGGCCAGGATAGCCTGGTGACCACGGTGAACACCGTCAAAGTTGCCAATAGTGGCGACGCAGCCCCGATGCTGGGGGCGCAAGTTGTGGAGGCCTCGAACCAGCTGCATAACGCGCTTCTTGCTCATAAAGTGGTCGATTATAACCACACCCGACGGCCGACGACAGGCAACACCGTAACGCAAAGTGAACGAGCCGACAAAACTGCCGGCCCGCGCCTGTTTATAAGGGGTAAAACCTTAGCTCAAGGCCTTGCGATTGAAATCGCGCAGACGGAAACCGAGCAGCAGCAACATACCGAAATACGCCACTACGCCGGCAGCCACCAAAGCGCCAAGACGCAGGAAGCGCTCAAGCATGTGACCTTGATCCCACGCAGGCATGAAATGCATGCCAAGCAGCAGCACTGCCGACATCACCGCCACCGCGATCACCAGTTTGAAACCGAACTTGGCCCAACCCGGCTGCGGCTGATACATCTGCTGTTTGCGCAGTTGATAGAACAGCAATCCGGCGTTGAGACAGGCACCGGCACTGATCGCCAGTGCCAGCCCCGCGTGCGCCAGCGGGCCAATCAGCACCAGGTTGAACAACTGAGTGACCACAAGGGTGAAAATTGCGATTTTTACCGGTGTACGGATGTTCTGTTGCGCATAAAAGCCCGGCGCCAAGACTTTAATCACGATAATCCCGAGCAAACCGACAGAGTAAGCAATCAATGCGCGCTGAGTCATTTCGGCGTCGAAGCCACTGAACTGACCGTACTGGAATAACGAAACAGTCAGCGGCTCGGCGAGAATCCCCAGCGCCAGCGCACACGGCAGCACCAGTACAAAGCACAGACGCAGGCCCCAATCGAGAATCCGCGAATACTCATGACGATCTTTGCTCGCGTAAGTTTTCGCCAGCGTCGGCAGCAGAATCGTGCCCAATGCCACGCCAAGCACACCCGAAGGCAACTCCATCAAGCGATCGGCGTAATACATCCACGACACCGAGCCTGCGACCAGAAACGAGGCGAAGATGGTGTTGATGATCAGCGATATCTGGCTGACCGAGACACCGAGAATCGCCGGCAGCATCTGCTTCATCACGCGCCAGACACCGCTATCGCGCAGATTCAAGCGCGGCAGCACCAGCATGCCGATCTTTTTCAGGTGCGGCAGTTGATAGAGCAACTGCGCCAGGCCGCCGACCAATACCGCCCAGCCCAGCGCCATCACCGGTGGATCGAAGTACGGTGTGAGGAACAGCGAAAACACGATCATGCTGACGTTGAGCAGAGTCGGCACGAAGGCCGGCACCGAGAAACGGTTCCAGGTATTGAGAATCGCGCCCGCCAGTGAGGACAGGGAGATCAGCAATATATAGGGGAAGGTCACCCGCAACAGATCGGAGGTGAGCTGGAATTTTTCCGGCGTATCGGTAAAGCCCGGAGCCGTTGCCCAGATCACCCAGGGTGCGGCGATCATGCCCAACGCCGTCACTACCGCCAACACCAGCGTCAGCAGACCCGACACATAGGCAATAAAGGTTCGGGTCGCCTCTTCACCCTGCTGACTTTTGTATTCGGCAAGAATCGGTACGAAAGCTTGAGAGAAAGCTCCTTCGGCGAAGATCCTGCGCAGCAGATTGGGCAATTTGAAGGCGATAAAGAAGGCGTCCGTCGCCATCCCGGCGCCGAATGTACGAGCAATCAGCGTGTCACGAACAAAGCCCAGAATCCGGGAAAGCATCGTGATAGAGCTGACGGCGGCCAACGATTTGAGCAGATTCATTGAGGGAATTTGTGCCTGTCGATAAACAGCAGGCGAACAAAGCGCCTACTTGTGCGATACTCCGCGCCGCAGCAGCACAGAGCCAAAGCTCGCGAGTTTACAGGTCAAGCGCCGGAAATAAATATCCCGCCTCTTTATACCTACCACTTAGCGGAACGTTTCAAGTGCCCTTGACAAGACTTCAACTCATCGGCATGATTCGCGGCCTATTTTGTTTGCTATTTCCTAAAAAGTCTTTCGAGGAGCTCGACGGTGGCCAACTCACCTTCCGCCAAAAAACGTGCAAAACAGGCTGAGAAGCGTCGCAGCCACAACGCCAGCCTGCGTTCCATGGTTCGCACCTACATCAAGAATGTAGTTAAAGCCATCGACGCAAAAGACGCTGAAAAAGCTCAAGCTGCATACGTTCTGGCTGTGCCAGTTATCGACCGTATGGCCGATAAAGGCATCATCCACAAGAACAAGGCTGCTCGTCATAAGAGCCGTCTGAATGGCCACGTCAAAGCGCTGAAAGAAGCTGCTTAATCGACGTAGTCATTAAAAAAACCGACCTTAGGGTCGGTTTTTTTATGCCTGAAATTTGGTGAATCCAGCGCAAAAAAATGTAGGAGTGAGCCTGCTCGCGATGGCGCTGTATCAGTCGATGCATATATTGACTGACAAACGCCATCGCGAGCAGGCTCACTCCTACAGCTGGATTTGCGGTGTTATTGCTGGACGGGCACCCACGGCAGGATCGGGATGGCGGTCACGGCATTCTGCGGACTGCCTTCGATCAAGCGATCGCTGTAGACCAGGTACACCAGCGTATTACGCTTCTTGTCGAGGAAACGCACCACCTGCATGGTCTTGAACACCAGCGAAGTGCGCTCCTTGAACACCTCGTCGCCATCCTTCAGATCACCCTTGAACTTGATCGGACCCACCTGACGACAGGCGATCGACGCTTCGGCGCGATCTTCAGCCAGACCCAAACCGCCTTTTACGCCGCCGGTCTTGGCGCGCGACAGGTAGCAAGTCACACCCTCGACTTTCGGATCATCGAAAGCCTCGACCACAATACGGTCGTTAGGGCCGACAAACTTGAACACCGTCGACACTTGACCGATTTCCTCGGCCGAGGCGAGCAATGGCAGCGCCATCAGCAAGCCCAACAATCCTTTTGCTAAACGCATCGAGTTTTCCTTAGACCAGAATCAGGTTGTCACGGTGAACCAGTTCAGGTTCCGCCATGTATCCGAGCAAACCGACAATCGCATCCGACGACTGACCGATGATTTTTTGTGCTTCCAGCGCACTGTAGTTGGCCAGGCCACGGGCAATCTCACGACCATCGGGCGCCACGCAGACGACCATTTCGCCGCGACGGAAACTGCCCTGCACCAGCTTCACACCCACCGGCAGCAGGCTTTTGTTGCCCTGCGACAGCGCCGACACCGCACCATCATCCAGCACCAGCGTGCCGCGAGTTTGCAGATGCCCGGCCAGCCATTGCTTGCGCGCCGCGAGCATGCCGCGCTCAGGCGACAGCAACGTGCCGATACGCTCGCCCGCCTTCAGACGATCCAGCACGCGCTCAAGACGCCCACCAACGATAATAGTGTGCGCACCGGAACGCGCAGCCAGTCGCGCCGCTCGCAACTTGGTCTGCATACCGCCACGCCCCAGCGCACCACCCGTGCCGCCCGCCACCGCATCGAGGCTCGGATCATCGGCGCGCGCTTCGTAAATCAGCTGCGCCTCGGGATTGTTGCGCGGATCGGCGTCGAACATGCCATCGCGATCAGTGAGGATCACCAGCAGATCCGCCTCGACCAGGTTAGCTACCAGCGCCGCCAGCGTGTCGTTATCGCCGAAACGGATTTCGTCGGTGACCACGGTGTCGTTTTCGTTGATGACCGGGATGACCTTCAGCTCGACCAGCGCGCGCAGGGTGCTACGGGCATTGAGGTAGCGCTTGCGGTCAGACAGGTCGTCATGGGTCAGGAGAATCTGTGCAGTGTGCCGGCCATGCTCAGCGAAGCTCGACTCCCACGCCTGCACCAGACCCATCTGACCAATTGCCGCAGCCGCCTGAAGCTCGTGCATCGCACTGGGTCGTGCGGTCCAGCCCAGACGACTCATGCCGGCCGCCACCGCCCCGGAGGACACCAGCACCAACTCGACGCCAGCCTCATGCAAGGCCACCATCTGCTCGACCCAGACACTCATTGCCGCGCGATCCAGCCCCTTGCCATCAGCTGTCAGCAAAGCGCTGCCGATCTTCACGACCCAACGCTGCGCACCTGTCACCTTGCTCCGCATCATCTTCAACCTTAGCTTGAGGGCAACGCGACCCAGCGCCGCCCATGACGTTATTTGTGACTTGCGATTTCCAGATACTAAAACGCCGCTCGATTGAGCGGCGCTTAAGTTTACTGCAACGAATCAGTCACGCACGTAAATGATTTCCGGACCGTCTTCGTCATCCACATCTTCTTCGTCCCAATCATCGTCGCCGATGTCATGGACCGACTTCACGCCGCTGCGACGCAGGGCACGCTTGTCATCCAGCGCCTGCAGTTGCGCACGGGCTTCGTCTTCGATGCGCTGATCGAGATCGGCCAACTCTTCCTTGTAAGCCGGGTCATTGGCCAGGCGATCGGCGCGATCTTCCATGTAACGCATGATGTCGTGGCACAGACGCTCGGTACCGATCTTGGCGATCGCCGAGATCACATACACCGGACCAGTCCACTCAAGGCGATCAACGATTTCCTTGACGCGCTCATCGTGCTCTTCTTCAAGGATCTGATCGCACTTGTTCAGCACCAACCAGCGATCACGCTCAGCCAGGGACGGACTGAACTTGATCAGCTCGTTGACGATCACTTCAGCCGCATCCGGCGCACTGCTGTCATCCAGCGGCGCCATGTCGACGAGGTGCAGCAACAGACGGGTACGCGCCAAGTGCTTGAGGAAGCGAATGCCCAGGCCAGCACCGTCGGAAGCGCCTTCGATCAGACCCGGAATGTCGGCAATGACGAAGCTCTTCCAGCGATCGACGCTGACCACACCGAGGTTCGGCACCAGCGTGGTGAACGGGTAATCGGCAACTTTCGGCTTGGCGGCCGATACCGAACGGATAAAGGTACTTTTACCGGCGTTCGGCAAGCCCAGCAGGCCAACGTCAGCCAGTACTTTCATTTCCAGTTTCAGATCACGCTGCTCACCCGGCTTACCCGGAGTGGTCTGACGCGGCGCACGGTTGGTACTGGATTTGAAACGGGTATTACCCAGACCGTGCCAGCCGCCCTGCACTACCATCAGTTTCTGACCAGCCTTGGTCAGGTCGCCGATCACTTCCTGGGTGGCAGAGTCGATCACCGTGGTGCCGACCGGCACGCGCAGGATCAGGTCTTCGCCTTTTTTACCGGTGCAGTCGGTGCTGCCGCCGTTGGAGCCACGCTCGGCATCGAAGTGCCGGGTGTAACGGTAGTCGACCAGGGTGTTGAGGTTTTCGTCGGCCATCATGTAGATGGAACCGCCGTCACCGCCATCACCGCCGTTCGGGCCACCGTTTTCGATGAATTTTTCCCGACGGAAACTCATGGCGCCATTGCCGCCGTCACCAGCCTTTACGCGAATCGATACTTCATCAACAAACTTCATAACCAACGCCTCTCGCCATACGGACGAGCCGAAAAACAATCAAGACATAAGACTCTTGCAAAAATGAGCGCAGCGACCCCAAAACACGACATGTATCGCACGCCGACAGCCCATACAAACAGTTTTGCAAGAGACTCACCCCACAAACGAAAAAGCCCCGTCGCGAGACAGGGCTTTTCCAGCGATCGCGCAATTAAGCTGCGACAACGCTCACGTAACGGCGGTTGAACGCGCCTTTTACTTCAAACTTGATCACGCCTTCGATTTTCGCGAAGAGGGTGTGATCCTTACCCATGCCAACGCCGTAGCCAGCGTGGAATTGGGTGCCGCGCTGACGCACGATGATGTTGCCCGGAATGATTTTCTGGCCGCCATACATCTTAACGCCAAGGCGTTTGGCTTCTGAGTCGCGACCGTTACGGGTACTACCACCAGCTTTTTTGTGTGCCATGAGTCAATTCTCCTAGTGAGGAATTAGGCTGAAATTAAGCCTGAATACCGGTGATTTTGATCTCGGTGTACCACTGGCGGTGGCCCATACGCTTCATGTGGTGCTTACGGCGACGGAACTTGATGATGCGGACTTTATCGTGACGACCTTGGGAGATCACTTCAGCCACAACGGTAGCGCCAGCAACAACTGGAGCGCCGATATTCACGTCGTCGCCATTGGCAACCAACAGAACGCGATCAAAGGTAACGGATTCGCCGGTGGCGATTTCCAGTTTTTCGATCTTCAGGTATTCACCTGGGGCGACTTTGTACTGCTTGCCGCCAGTAACGATTACTGCATAAGACATGGTATTTCTCCGATAATCCTGCTCACCCAGCTCTTTATAAGAAGAGGTATTGGCTGGCATGGCTGCATTAGGCTGGAAGGCCTGTTGCAATTGCGTAAGGCAGGTGCTGCCCAGGAAGTTCAGGGTGCGCGATTGTACGCAAGCTGCGAGAGTCACGCAAGAGGCCGTCCATCGCGCCTTGACAGGTCCGGATGGGGGTCCTAGCATGCCGCGCAACCCTTCTGGAGCGACTCTCGCTGATGCAACCCCAAGCTTTCTACCGCGCGGTGGCGGACGATTTTAGCGCCGTCGACGGCATCATCAAGAAGCAGCTGACTTCCCGAGTACCGCTGGTATCGAAAATCGGCGATTACATCACCTCGGCCGGCGGCAAACGTCTGCGTCCTTTATTAGTGTTGCTGTGTGGCAAGGCCCTGGGTCGCGAAGGCGACGACATGCGCCTGTTGGCCGCCACCATCGAATTCCTGCACACCGCCACTCTGCTGCATGACGACGTGGTCGACATGTCCGGCATGCGCCGTGGCCGCTCGACCGCCAACGCCATGTGGGGCAACGCCCCGAGCGTGCTGGTCGGCGACTTCCTGTACTCGCGCTCGTTCGAAATGATGGTCGAACTGGGCTCGATGCCAGTGATGAAGATCCTCTCCCAGGCCACGCGCATCATCGCCGAAGGCGAAGTGCTGCAACTGTCCAAGGTTCGCGACGCCAGCACCACCGAAGAAACCTACATGGAAGTCATCCGCGGCAAGACCGCGATGCTCTTTGAAGCTTCGACCCACAGCGCGGCTGCATTGGCCGGCGCTACCGCCGAGCAGAGCGAAGCCCTGCGTACTTTCGGTGATCACCTGGGCGTAGCGTTCCAACTGGTCGACGATCTGCTCGACTACAAGGGCGACGCGGAAACCCTGGGCAAGAACGTCGGTGACGATCTGGCCGAAGGCAAACCGACTCTGCCGCTGATCTACACCATGCGCGAAGGCACGCCGGAACAGGCTGCCCTGGTGCGTCAGGCGATCCAGAAAGGCGGGATCGAAGATCTGGAAAGCATCCGCATTGCCGTGGAAGCGTCCGGTTCGCTGGAGTACACCGCACAACTGGCCCGTGATTACGTGGCCCGTGCGATCAAGTGCCTTGAGGCGCTGCCAGCTAGCGAATACCGTGATGCACTGGTTGAATTGAGTGAGTTTGCGGTCGCCCGTACGCACTGATTCTGCCAGCCTCAGCAAAAGCCGCAGCCTTCCTTCGAAGCCTGCGGCTTTTTGTTGCCTGCCCTCTTGCGATTAAAACCCTATACAATGTGCGACTTTTAGCGATCCACATACCAAGGAGCCTTAGTGAGCACGTTGCCACCCTGCCCGAAATGCAATTCCGAATACACCTACGAAGACGGTACCCAACTGGTGTGCCCGGAGTGCGCCCACGAGTGGTCCGCCAGTGGCGAAACCGAAGTGGCGTCCGATGATGCCGTGAAGAAAGATTCGGTCGGCAACGTCCTGCAGGACGGCGACACCATCACCGTGATCAAGGATCTGAAGGTCAAGGGCACCTCGCTGGTGGTCAAGGTCGGCACCAAGGTCAAGAACATCCGTTTGTGCGATGGCGACCACGACATCGACTGCAAGATCGACGGTATCGGCCCGATGAAGCTCAAATCCGAGTTCGTCAGAAAGGTCTGATTCCGCTGTCATCCATCCCGCGCCAGGCGTGGGATGGAGCTTCGCCCTCCCCGCTCCGCCCCAGAAAAACCAAGAAATAGCCAAACGCCAGCCGTTTTGACCTTACGCAATCTTTACCCGGAAAATTTCAGAATTCGCCAATAGACGCTTGCTATTTGACGAATAAGAATTATTCTCATTGAAACCTTTCAAGGAGATGAGATCCATGACTTATTTGATCGACGCCTGGCTGGACCGCCCACATCCTTACCTCAGAATCCTCCATCGGGAAACCGGCGAGGTCTGTGCGGTACTTGAAGAAGAAGCCCTGCATGAGCTGCAGGATCAAGGGGATCTGGACGTCAGCAGCCTGAATTCCAGCGAACCATTGGTGCTCAAGGAACTGGTGCGCAATCTGTTCCTGTTCTGCTATGCCCGGGCCTTGCGCCCGACCAGTGAACTGCATCACAAGATAGAACTATGAAACGCGGTAAAAACTGTAGGAGTGAGCCTGCTCGCGATAGCGGTGGGTCAGACAACAAATCAGTCGACTGAAAAAACGCCATCGCGAGCAGGCTCACTCCTACATTAGCCCGCCATCAAGGCAGGCCCGGTCTTACAGAACGTCCAGCAGCTCGACGTCGAATACCAGAACGCTGTGCGGCGGGATGCTGCCAACGCCTTGAGCGCCGTAAGCCAGTTCGCTCGGCACGTACAGACGCCATTTGCTGCCGGCATTCATCAGTTGCAGGGCTTCGGTCCAGCCAGCGATCACGCCGCCAACCGGGAATTCTGCAGGCTGGCCACGCTCGTAGGAGCTGTCGAACACGGTGCCGTCGATCAGTGTGCCGTGGTAGTGAGTACGCACTTGATCTTCACGGGTCGGCTTGGCGCCTTCGCCCTGAGTCAGCACTTCGAATTGCAGGCCGGAAGCCAGGGTGGTGATGCCGTCACGCTTGGCGTTTTCAGCCAGGAAAGCCAGGCCTTCGCCTGCAGCGGCTTCAGCTTTGGCAGCGGCTTCGGCTTGCATGATCTCGCGGATAACCTTGAAGCTGGCGGACATTTCTTCCTGACCCACACGGCTTTCCTTACCGGCGAACGCGTCGGTCAGGCCTGCCAGGATCGCGTCCAGGCTAACGCCCGGTGGCGGGTTGTCGCGCAACTGGTCACCCAGCTGACGGCCGATGCCGTAGCTGACGCGGGTTTCGTCGGTGGACAGATTTACTTCGGACATGACACTGCTCCGCTGTGCGGACGGCCACAAGACTTGCCGTGCGTGCACAGCGCGTCCCGGCGCGCCCGGAACCAAAAGGGCGAGCAGACTAGCACAGATGTTCCGGCGATGGCGCGCAACGCCTACAGGGCAGAACGCCAGGCCAGCGGCACTTTCAGGCTTTCCTCGCCACTGGGGCCCAAGCCACACATTTCATCATGTACCGAGGTGTGTACGAGGTTGAAGGGCAATACCGGAAAGGCATGCAGCAAATCCCGCGCATGCTCAACCGAGCGTAGCGTCAGCATATTGCCTTTGAGATCACTCAAAGGGTACGCCGCGCCATGCATCCGTGCTTCGAGCAGATAAATCCCGCCTTCCATGGAGATCAGGTTCAACTCATCAACCTTCCTGGCGATGGCAAACGCATTCAACTCTTGCAGGTTCATGAACGCACCTCACAACGTGGCGAGTCAGGACCTCTACAGGGATAAGCCTGCGCACACCAAAGCACAAGCCACAAACGACACCGCCCGTCTGTTTCGCAACAGACGGGCGGTGTTTTTGCAGCGATCAACGGTTGATCAGTGCTTGGTGACCTTGTCCAGGTAACCCATGGCGAACGCCGAAACGACGAAGGTCATGTGGATGATCACGTACCACATCAAGTGCTCGGGATCGACGTTCTTGGCGTCCATGAAGATGCGCAGCAGGTGGATCGAAGAGATCGCCACGATCGAGGCCGCCACTTTCATCTTCAGCGACGAAGAGTCCATGGTGCCGAGCCAGCTGAGCTTTTCCTTGCCTTCATCGATGTTCAGTTCAGAGACGAAGTTCTCGTAGCCGGAAATCATCACCATGACCAGCAGGCCGCCGACCAGCGCCATATCGATCAGCGACAGCAGCACCAGAATCAGTTCCGACTCGGCCATCGCGAACACGTTGGGCAGTATATGAATGATTTCCTGGAAAAATTTCAGTGCCAGTGCCAGCAGCCCGAGGGACAGCCCGATATAGATCGGCGCCAGCAGCCAGCGCGAGGCGTACATTGCGTTTTCGATAAAGCGTTCCATTGAGTCTCACACAGGGGGGCTGGAAATGGCGGCGAGTATAACAGCCACCTGTGACAGCCAGAAACCGCCGAAAAATCCGCCACCTGCGTGTGTGGGTGTTTTTTTTTCTGCTAGTGTCCAAACCATTGACAGCCCAGTGACTGTAGACAGGACGCGTGGAAATGGATGTGCGATTACCAATAACGACCGCCGGAATATGCCTTGCTGTGTTGCTCAGCGGCTGCTCCCCCGGCGACGAGAAGCACGTCGCCAGCCTTGAAGAAAAGACCGCAAAGTTCGAACAGGCGCTGGACGCCATCACCGATTCGAAACTCAAGGACGCCATCACCGAACTCGGCGGCTCACTGCTGCTGCTCGAACGGGCGCAACTCAAACTCAGCGACAATCCACCGCGCACCGAATACGGCGAAGACGCCCTCGCCGTGCTCAAGCACTACCCTGCCCCGCAGACCCTGGTCGATACCTTTATCAATGGCCTGTTCGTGCTGCACAAGGACGCCAGCTCCGATTACCTCACCGATCTGCAACCAGTCTTCCCGTTCAACCTGAACATTCCCGGCGGCTTCCTGTTCCCCCATGGCGTCGAATGGCAGTCGGTAACGTTGAGCAACAAACGCGTGATCGCTTATCAGCCGGAATGGTCGGAAACCGATCCGGGCATTCAGCTCAGCCCCTCCAGCTCAAACGTCACCAACCCCGATGACCTGACCGTGACCTATCCGTTCATTGACGGCCTGGACGTGGACAAGAAGACCCTGCCACAACCGGTCAGCCTGCAAGGCCAGATCGAAGTCATCGCCCCGCGCCGCCTGTACAGTTTCGACCTGACGCAAAAGGACGTCGGCCAGACCCGCAGCAATGACAATCTCAGCGTCAAACTGCTGAAGCTTGAAAAGAATTACGCCGAAGTCGAATTCAGCAATAACTTGCCGCTGGCAGCGGAGGTCGCAGAGGCCCAGCTCAATCCGCTGATCGTCCAGGCCCGGGACAAAACCGGGCAATATCTGGTGCGCGCCGGCTCGATCAACGAAAGCCCGGAGCAAGTGGCCTTCTACCAGAAACAACTGGCGTACCTGCAACAGCAGAAGAGCTGGAGCGATACGCTGGAAAAGCAGCTCACGCAAGAGCAGCAGGCATTCGAGGAGAAACATCCACGTCGCTACAACAAGGTCTATTTCAACGGCCCGATCGATACCCTGGAAGTCAGCGTGCTGGATTTTTCCTCGGCGACCGTGACGCGTAAACCGCTGGATCTGCCGATTCGCACGTTCAATCAGCACACCACGGAGAAAACCATCCAGCCGCTGGATCCGTCGGTGACGGTTTATGACGACCTGGCAGTCAACTGGCTCAAGGGCGCGAGCCTGACCGAAGAACAACTGAAGGCCGGCATTCGCATCCATCAATCCGTGGAAGAACCGAGCGCCGCGCGCATCGAGTTCTCCCATCGCCGCACGTTCAATGATGAATTGCTGGGCGATGACTTCAGTCCGGGCGTCAGTCCGGTCACGTTCTTTACCGAAAAGCGCGGTGGCAAGCTCGATGAACCGATCGAACTGCCGCCCGAGGCCTATCAAGTCGATCCGCTGCGCGCGACGATCACTTACGACCTGAACCTGTTCCCGGAAACCCCGGCGATAGCCGTCGGCTCAATGCCGCTGTTTCTCGCCACAGTTGCCAAACAGGCATACGACGCCAAGTCTTTGCCCAAAGGCCTGGAGATCAAGAACAACCAATTGGTGGTGGATCTGAAACTGTTCCCGCCCAACGAGTGGCGCTTCTTCGTCAAAGACGACAGTGGCAACTACCTCAAGCAGATCCTCTCGGTCAGCCACGATGCGAGCGCAGAAGGCCCGGCGTTGTTCGGCGTGCATTACTTCTATGGCCGCCCGACCCACGTGGAAACCTATCAGCGAACTGACCTTGCCACCGTGCAATACGGCTTTGAGGTCAAACTCGACAAGGCGCAGGTGCCTGAGACTGCGCCTTGAAGAGCCAGATCAAAAGATCGCAGCCCGCGACAGCTCCTACAGGCGTAGAGCCTAATTCAGACTGCGGCCACGGCCACCGTTGATCTGCCGCAGTTGAGCTTGCAGGTGCAGGCTCCAGATCTGCGGATCGTCGGCCAGTTCGTAGCCATGCAAGGTCAGGCTTTCAACGATCGTGTCGAGTATCGATTCGGCGGCGACCGGCCCATGAAACGGGCCCTGGGCTTTAATAGCGGAAGGTTGTTCGCCGGCCATGCCGGCCGCGAAGAGCAGCGTCCACATGCCGTTATCGCCGGCCAACGGCTTGATGGCGCATTCGATTCGGGTCACCAGACCCAGGCACTGACGGGTGAGACAGAGGTTGCGCGACATGGCGGCGACCCTCGGTGAAGCCGGTATTCAGCCCCCACGGGAGGACTGGCTCGATCCAGTGATACTGTCGATATCCTTGAGCTGAGAATAGAAGAAAAGTCCGCAGCGCAAGCAAGATAGAACCAGAAGGCGCCGAATGGTCACTGTGTGAATATTGGCGTCAGAGTTGTGGCGAATTTTCCGAAGATCACCACAAAACAAATGTAGGAGTGAGCCTGCTCGCGATAGCGGTGAACCAGGCAACTTATTCGCCGACTGACACTCCGCTATCGCGAGCAGGCTCACTCCTACAGTTTGACCGCGCCAAGCTTAAGCCGGTTTGGCTTCGGCCAGCGCCTCTTGGGCCAACTCCTTCTCGGCTTCCTTGAGGTCTTCTTCGCTGATCATCTCGGCGATGTCGCGCAGACGCTCGACCACCCGTGCGTTGATGCTGCCTTCCGGGAATTCGCCATCGGCATTCGGTTCACCCGCCGGTTCGCCCACCAGCAGGCTCAATGCCTCGTCGGCCTGACGCACCGCGTACACGTGGAACTGCCCGGCACGCACCGCCGCCAGTACTTTCTCATCGAGCATCAGCGTGGCGACGTTGGCCTGCGGAATGATCGCGCCCTGCTCGCCGGTCAAGCCGCGTGCTTCGCAGAGGCGGAAGAAGCCTTCGATCTTCTCGTTGACCCCACCCACCGCCTGTACTTCACCGAACTGGTTGATCGAACCGGTGATCGCGAAGCACTGCTTGAGCGGGGTTTTCGACAGCGCCGAAATCAGCGTGCACGCCTCGCCCAACGACGCACTGTCGCCATCAACGTAACCGTAGGATTGCTCCAAAGCGATGCTCGCGGAAATCGCCAACGGGAATTCCTGCGCATAACGGCTGCCCAGATACCCGGTGAGGATCATCACGCCTTTGGAGTGGATCGGCTGACCGAGGTTAACCTCACGCTCGATGTCGACGATGCCGCTGCCGCCCGGGTACACCGTGGCGGAAATCCGCGCCGGCACACCGAACGCAGAATCGCCGACTTCAAGCACGGTCAGACCGTTGCACTTGCCGACAGCGGCGCCATCGGTGTCGATCAGGATGATCCCGGCGAGCATATCGTCGAGAATCCGTGCCGACACTCGACCGGTGCGCGTGGCTTTGGCTTTCAGCGCGCGTTCGATATGCCCGGCATCAGTCATTTCATCGCCGGCCAGGTGACGGATGAAATCCGCTTCGCTGACCAACTGGAACAGATCGCCAATACGCGCCGACAAACGCCCCTGATGCTCGGCCAGTCGCGCGCTGTAAGTCGCCAGACGCGCCACCGCATCAGCGGTCAGCGGCGCCATGCCCTCTTCCGACGTGCGGGTTTTCAACAGCTGGGCGAATTGCTCCAGGCTCTCGTCGACCATCGGGATGTCTTCGTCGAAATCCACGAGGACGCGGAACATCTCCTGGAAGTCCGGATCAAGGTCTTGCAGCGTGTAGTACAGCGACCGCGCACCGATGATGATGACTTTGACCTGCAACGGGATGTGCTGCGGGTTGAGCGTCACGGTGGCGAAACGACCCATCTCGCCCAGCGGCGATTCCATTTTCAGCTTGCGCGATTGCAGGGCGCGTTTCAGCGCATCCCACACGAACGGCTCGCTGAGCATTTTTTCCGCTTCAAGAATCAGGAAACCGCCGTTGGCGCGGTGCAAGGCACCCGGACGCAACTGGCGATAGGTGGTGTAAAGCGCGCCCTGATCGGTGGTGTATTCAATACGACCGAAGAGATTTTCGTAAGTCGGGTGCGGCTCGAACACCACCGGCGCACCGCCACTCACCGGATGGCCGACCACCAGGCTTGGCGCGTATTGCTCTTCCAGCAGCTTGCGCGCAACAGCGTCGGTCTTGCTGTCGTCGACCAGTTGCTCGACCACGGTTTTCAGCAGATAGACCTGCATCGCTTGCAGGTAACCGCAGACCGCAGCGTTCTCGGCGTACTTCTCCGACAACGGCGACAACAATGGCTGCAAGGCCAAGGTGATGGTTTCTTCGTTGAGCGCACGCAACTGATTGTTCGACTCACGCTTCCATTGCGGCAGGCTGGCGAGTTCTTCGTTCAGGCGCTCTTCGAGGCCGGAAATGTCATCGTGGAATCGCTCACGATCGGCTTCCGGCAACTGAGCGAATTCCGCTTCATCCAGCGCTTTACCGTCGAGCATCGGCGTGAAGGCAATGTTGCTGGCGTCGCGATACAGGGCGACGTCTTTTTCCAGGGCCAGACGCTCGATGATGTCGAGGGCCTTGTCGTAGCGCTGGTTGAACGCGCGGTCGATGGCGCTTTTCTTTTGCTGATAGGACGGGTGCTCGAACACCGCTGGAAACGTCGCCAGCAGGTTGTCGATCAAACCGTTGATGTCACCGATGAATGCGCCGGCCGTGCCCGAAGGCAGTTCCAAGGCACGCGGCTCGCGCGGCTCATCGAAGTTATTGACGTAGACCCAGTCCGCCGGGGTCTGCAGGCGTTTGCCTTCGGCCTTCAGGTAGCGTTTGACGAACGAGAAACGGCCAGTGCCGGGCTCGCCCATGACGAATACGTTGTAACCGGGGCGTGGCATGGCCACACCGAACTGCAAGGCTTCGACCGCGCGTTCCTGGCCGAGCACACCGCGAAAGGGCTCCAGATCATTGGTGGTAGTGAAGCTGAACTGTTCAGCGGAAAACGGACGGGTCAGCGCTTCGGGCGCGAGACGCAAGCTGGCAGCAACAGGATCAGGCATCGGGCTTCCTTAACAATCAGGCGGGGCAGATAGCGGCATTCTGGCGCTGCCCGTGCCCCACTGGCAAGGCGCGCCACACTACAAAGCATAGACAACCGCCCGCCCCTGCCCCGGCACCCATGAAATCGGGGTTATCGCCAAATCTTTTGTAAAAACTCACGGAACCCCAGGAACGTGCCTAAACTCCAAACTGCGCGGCTGGAACTAATACTGGCCCACTGGCACCGCCAGGTGTCAGAACCCTGTCCATTGGTATGCACACAAAGAGAAAAAAGCTATGAAACGGATTCTTCTCGGTACTCTCTTCACCGCTGTATCCATCAACGCAATGGCGCAAGCTCCAGGCGGCCCGGATTGCGGTTGGGGCAACATGCTGTTCGAAGGTCAGCGTGGCACCCCTGCTCACTTCCTCGCTTCCACCACCAACGGCACTTCCGGTAACGCCACCTTCGGGATGACGTCCGGCACCAACGGCTGCTCGACCAACGCTTCGCTGACCTATGGCGGCAAATCCTGGTTTGCCATGAATGGCATGATGAACGAGCTGTCCGAAGACATGGCCAAAGGCAACGGCGAAGCGCTGACGACTTATGCCGTGGTACTGGGCGTGGCGCCGGAAGACCGTGCGCACTTCGCTGCTGTGACTCACGAGCACTTCCAGCAAATCTTCAGCAAAGCTGACGTGACCGCTGAAGACGTGCATACCAACACCCTGGCCGTACTGAAATCGGATCCTCGTCTGGCCAAGTACGCAACTCAGGCTTAAGCTCGACCTCGCCCGCTTCCTTCGGGAAGCGGGTTTTGTTTTTTCGGCCCGTCCCTCCTTGGGTCTTTATTTCTTTCCTGTTCAAGTTGCCGACTATGCTCAAACGCCTTGCCTGGCTGGCGCTCTGTGTCTGCGCCCCGCTGTCCGCCGCGCCAACCATCGACCCTCAACGTTTGCAGCAACTGGCCAACGACCGCTTCTGGATTTCCCTCGGTCATTACGAAACCGCCAAGCTTGGCGGCTGGCGCAGCTATGTCAGCGACAAGAAGTTCTTTCTGGCGCCCGATGGCAATGAACATCCCGATCATGAACTGGCGGCCACCGTGCAAGCGCTGTACGCCCCGGCCAGTCTTGGCGAGCAACATGCGCAATGCGTTTATCCGGCGCGCACTCGCTGGCTGAAAGCGCAACTCAATCTCAGCGATCTGCCGACACCGGCATGCACCGAGTACAAGAAATGGTTCAAGGACGTCTCGCCGCACAGCGCGGTGATGATCTTCCCGGCGGCCTATCTGAATAGCCCATCATCGATGTTCGGCCACACCCTGCTGCGTATCGATCAGGCCGATGTGCAGTCCGACAAGACCTCGCTGCTCAGTTACGCGATCAACTTCGGCGCCTACATCGAAGGTTCGGACAACAGCATTCTGTATGCCTGGAAAGGCTTGATGGGCGGTTATCCGGGCCTGTTCGCGCTGGTGCCGTATCAGGAAAAACTCTCCGAATACCGCAGCCTGGAAAACCGCGATCTGTGGGAATACCGACTGAATCTGACCCAAGAAGAAACCGCACGCATGGTTGAACATGTGTGGGAGTTGAAGCAGATCCAGTTCGACTATTTCTTCTTCGATGAAAACTGCTCGTACCGCTTGCTGGAGTTGCTGCAAGTCGCTCGGCCGAGCCTGCGTCTGACCGAACAATTCCCGCTGACCGCCATTCCCACCGACACCGTCAAAGCGGTGAAAGAAGCCGGGCTGGTGGAAAGCATCGAATATCGCCCTTCGCGCGAGCGTGAGTTACTGAGTCGCGCTGAGCCTTTGACGAGTGAAGAACAGGATTGGGTGCTGAAAGTCAGCGCCGATCAACAGGTGTTGCAAGATCCGACCTTCAAAGCCCTGCCACGCGTCCGTCAGGCGTTGATCATCGACGCGGCGTATCGTCTCGAGCGCTACCGTGCCAACGGTCAGGAACGTGATCCGCAACGGGCGCAGCGCAGTTTCGAATTGCTGCGGGCGATCAACAAGAACCCGGCACCTGAGTTGGACATTCCGCAGCCAGGCTTGCCGGAAGACGGCCACGAATCGCGTACCTGGCAGGCCGGTCTCGGCACCCGTGGTGATCGTGCATTCGGTGAGTACGGTTTGCGCATGGCCTATCACGATCTCAACGACAACGCCGAAAGCTTCCCGCTCGGCGCGCAGATCGAAATCCTGCAGATGAAGTTGCGTCAGTACGAAGGCAATCACTGGCAGTTCCAGCAATTGGATCTGGCGACGATTCGTTCGCTGACGCCACGCAATGAGCTGCTGCAGCCGCTGTCGTGGCAGGTCACCGGTGGGCTGGAGCGCGTACCGGGCAAGCATGATGACGAAACGCTGGTCAGCCATGTGAATGGTGGTGGTGGCGGAACGTGGGCGCTGGGTGACGATGTGCTGGGTTTTGCCCTCGGCACGGTACGCGTTGAACACAACAATGACTTCGCCGAGTTTGTATCCCCGGCCGGCGGTTTCAATACCGGCGTGTTGTGGAAAAACCCGCTGGGCAATCTCAGTCTGGAAGCCAAGGGTGATTACTTCTTCAATGGCGAAGTGCGCCGCAGCCTGAGTTTGAATCAGCAGTGGGAATTGTCGCGCAATCTGGGTTTGCGCCTGAGTGCGCAACGCGAATTCAGCCACCTCGCCACGCCGGAAACCGAAGTCATGCTTGAAGTGAAGTGGTATCACTACTGATCCCGAGCCTGGCCCCCTGTAGGAGTGAGCCTGCTCGCGATAGCAATTCATCAGTCACTGGTGCTGTGACTGATACACCGCCATCGCGAGCAGGCTCACTCCTACAAGGGAAATGCGCTGCTCAACGAATTACTTACAGGCCTTTCACCAACGCCCGACAAATCCCCTTCTAGACTTTCCCCATAAGCCGGACAACCGGCGCGGGAGAGTGCGATGTGGCGGTGTGCGGGTTTGCTGGGTGTTGTGTTGTTGCTGGGCGGTTGCCAGACCACCCATGAAGATCTGATCGCCAAGGGTTATCCACCGGCCTTCGCCGACGGCTTCGATGACGGCTGCATCAGCGGTCGCCAGGCGGCCGGTTCGATCAGCGGCGAGTTTCGCAAGAACGTGCCGCGTTATCTCAAGGACAAGCAATACGCCGAAGGCTGGACCGACGGCTTCCGCCAGTGTCAGGCAATGCTGGAAAACAAGGATCGCGAGCAGTATCGCAACGAACACTGGGACGAACGCGAGCGCGCCTGGCAGCAACAGAAAGATCAGGACGCCGGGCGGGCTTATCGCTCGCAATAGGTCGCTCCCAGACATCCAGTGAAACCAAATGCCTGCGAGCATGGCCCAAACCTCATATGAGGAGGACACCATGAGTCGCGCATTCGTCAACGAAGACAACGCCGCCGCACAAGCCGATCAGCCGGTCGAACGGCAGGTCAGCGAGCAGCCCAATTACGTCACGGCGCAAGGGCTGGCGCAGTTGCAAGAAAAAGTCGCCGAACTGCAAACCCAGCACGCCGAACAATCGGCCAAAGGTGAGCAGGCCGACAAGCAACGGCTGGCGGATCTGCAACGGGATTTGCGTTATTTCAATCAGCGCCTGAGCAGCGCGCAAGTCGCCGTAGCAGCAACGTCCAGAGACAAAGTGCAGATCGGCAGTTGGGTGACCTACGCCGATGAGCACGACACCGAACGCCGGGTGCAACTGGTCGGCGAAGATCAGGCCGATGCCAACGAAGGCCTGATCAATTGGGGCTCACCCTTGGGCCGGGCGCTGCTCGGTGCCCGACTCAACGACGAGGTGCTGTGGCAGCGTCCCGCCGGCGATCAAATGATTGAAGTGATCCGCATCGAACCGGCTTAAACCACGCCCTGCGCGAGCATTGCGTCGGCGACTTTGACGAAGCCGGCGATGTTCGCGCCTTTGACGTAGTTGATCCGCCCGTTCTCCTCACCGTAATGCACGCAAGCGTGGTGGATCGACTGCATGATCGCGTGCAGCTTGCTGTCGACCTCACCCGCCGTCCACAGCAGGCGCATGGCGTTCTGCGACATCTCCAGACCACTCACCGCCACGCCGCCGGCGTTGGATGCTTTGCCCGGGGCGAAGAGAATGCCGGCCTCGATAAAGATATCCACAGCCTCGAGCGTGGTCGGCATGTTCGCGCCTTCGGCCACGCACACGCAGCCATTGCGCAGCAACGTGCGCGCAGCTTCTGCGTCGAGTTCGTTCTGCGTGGCGCACGGCAGCGCGATGTCGCATGGCAGCGACCACGGCAGTTGACCGGCGCGGAACTCCAGACCGAACGCTGCCGCCAGTTCGCTGATGCGTCCGCGCTTGACGTTCTTCAGTTCCAGCAACGCCAGCCACTGCTCTTCGCTCAGCCCGGCTTCGCAATACAACGCGCCTTCGGAGTCGGACAAGGAAATCACCTTGCCGCCCAGATCCATGACCTTGCGCGCCGCGTATTGCGCAACGTTGCCGGAACCGGATATCGCCACGCGTTTGCCTTCGACGGTCTGCTCGCGGCGCTTGAGCATTTCTTCAGCGAAATACACGCAGCCAAAACCGGTGGCTTCCGGCCGAATCAGGCTGCCGCCGTAAGTCATGCCTTTGCCGGTGAGGACGCTGGTGAATTGGTTGCTCAAGCGTTTGTACTGGCCGAAGAGGAAACCGATCTCGCGCGCACCGACGCCGATATCACCGGCCGGTACGTCAACGTCGGCGCCAATGTGGCGATACAACTCGCTCATGAACGCCTGGCAGAAACGCATGACTTCGGCGTCGCTCTTGCCCTTCGGATCGAAGTCCGAGCCGCCCTTGCCGCCGCCCATGGGCAGCGAGGTCAGCGAGTTTTTGAAGGTCTGTTCGAAGGCGAGGAATTTCAGCACGCCCATGTTCACCGATGGATGAAAGCGCAAGCCGCCCTTGTACGGGCCGATGGCGCTGTTCATCTGGATGCGGAAACCGCGATTGACCTGCACTTTGCCCTGATCGTCGACCCACGACACGCGGAACACCACGGCGCGCTCCGGTTCGCAGATGCGCTCCAGAATTCCCGAGGTCAGGTAGTGCGGATTGGCTTCGAGAAACGGCCACAGACTGCGCAGGACTTCTTCGACGGCCTGGTGAAATTCGGGTTGATCCGGGTCGCGTTTTTTCAGGCGGGCGAGGAAGGATTCGACGGATTCGATCATGGGAAAAGTCTCGGCAAATTTATTGTCGTTGGAGGAGATTGGGCCGGACTGTAACAAACGAAATGCGCACAGGAACAGAGCAATATGTCGCAGTTATGAAATTAAATGGTGCACAGGATATAAATTCGGCGGTTTTTTGAGCTTGTTTTGCACCTGAATGGGGAGTCTGGGTTCAAGAAATGCACCACCAGTTATACAGCTATCGCGAGCAGGCTCACTCCTACAGGGGAACGCATTTCAAATGTAGGAGTGAGCCTGCTCGCGATCGCCACACCTCGGTTCCCCTGAAAAACCAGGCAAAAAAAAACGGAGCCCGAAGGCTCCGCTCTTTATGCAACCAACCCGAATCAGGCCAGTTTCTTGTGACGAACCCGGTGCGGCTGGGCAGCCGCTTCGCCGAGGCGTTTCTTGCGATCGGCTTCGTACTCGGTGTAGTTGCCTTCGAAGAAAATCGCTTGCGAGTCGTCTTCGTACGCCAGGATGTGTGTCGCCACACGGTCAAGGAACCACCGATCGTGAGAGATCACAATTGCAGCGCCCGGGAAGTCCAGCAGGGCTTCTTCCAGGGAACGCAGGGTTTCAACGTCGAGGTCGTTGGACGGTTCGTCGAGCAGCAGGACGTTGCCGCCCTCCTTCAGGGTCAGCGCCAAGTGCAGACGACCGCGCTCACCACCGGACAGGTCCTTGACGAACTTCTGCTGATCGCCGCCCTTGAAGTTGAAGCGACCGACGTAGGTGCGCGACGGGATCTCGTAGTTGCCGATGCGGATCTGGTCGGAACCGTCGGAGATTTGCTGGAACACAGTCTTGCTGCCATCCAGGTCATCGCGGCTCTGATCGACGCACGCCAGTTGCACGGTTTCGCCGACTTCGATGCTGCCCGAATCCGGTTGTTCCTTGCCCATCAGCATGCGGAACAGCGTCGACTTACCGGCACCGTTACCACCGATCACGCCGACGATGGCGCCTTTCGGCATCGCGAACGACAGGTTGTCGATCAGCACGCGATCACCGTAGCCCTTGGTGACGTTCTTGAATTCGATGACCTTGTCGCCCAGGCGCGGACCGGCCGGGATGTAGATCTCGTTGGTTTCCGAACGCTTCTGGAATTCCTGCGATTGCATTTCTTCGAAGCGTTGCAGACGTGCCTTGGATTTCGACTGGCGGGCTTTCGCGCCTTTGCGCACCCACTCCAGTTCTTCCTTCATGGCTTTTTCGTGCGCCGACTGCTGCTTGGATTCAGCGGCCAGTCGATCGGACTTGGCTTCGAGCCAACCCGAGTAGTTGCCTTCGTACGGGATGCCCGCGCCGCGGTCGAGTTCGAGAATCCAGCCAGCGACGTTGTCGAGGAAGTACCGGTCGTGCGTGATCGCTACCACGGTGCCCGGGAAGTCGTGCAGGAAGTGCTCCAGCCACGCCACGGAGTCGGCGTCCAAGTGGTTGGTCGGTTCGTCGAGCAGCAGCATGTCCGGGGCGGACAGCAGCAGACGGCACAGGGCCACACGACGCTTTTCACCACCAGACAGGTGTTCTACTTTCGCATCCCAGGCCGGCAGACGCAGCGCATCGGCGGCGACTTCCAGTTGGCGCTCAAGGTTGTGACCATCGCTGGCCTGCAGGATCGCTTCGAGCTTGGCCTGTTCAGCAGCCAGCTTGTCGAAGTCGGCATCCGGATCGGCGTAAGCGGCGTAAACCTCGTCCAGACGCGCTTGCGCATCCTTGATCACGCTGACCGCTTCCTCGACCACTTCACGCACGGTCTTGGTCGGATCAAGTTGTGGCTCTTGCGGCAGATAACCGATGTTCAGGTCCGGCATCGGACGGGCTTCGCCCTCGAACTCGGTGTCGACGCCGGCCATGATTTTCAGCAGCGTGGACTTACCCGAACCGTTGAGGCCGAGTACGCCGATCTTGGCGCCGGGGAAGAACGACAGCGAAATGTTTTTGAGAATTTCCCGCTTCGGCGGAACAACTTTGCCCAGCCGATGCATGGTGAAGACGTATTGAGCCATGGAGAACCTTGGGTCAGTGACAGATGAATGATTGCAGCGCAGGCGAAGCCCGGCCAGACCATGCGCGTCGTTCACTTGATGGTTATCAATGCGTGCGCGCTGAAAAAGTCTGAGTCTAGGAGCTGGAACGCTCCCGCGTAACCGGCAAAGCTACCTTAATGACGGAAGGCAGTCCAGCCGCGCGGGGCTGGCACTTCGCCACGACTCAAGGCATGCTAGCCGCCCTTTGGGCGTCCGGCTTATAGTGCACGTCGCGCCAGTCCAGCCAAACCGCAGGATTACAGCTTGTCCAATGTCACTCCGCCAGCTTCTGTGAGCAGCACCCCACCGGCGCCCGGCTCGTCCCTGCGCGGTACATTAAAGGGTGCGCTGGCGACACTCGTGCTTTTGTTGCTCGCGTTGCTGTTCTGGCAACTGCTCGACCAATTGCGCGAAACCCAGAAAAACCAGCGTCAGTACACCATCGATTACACCGCCGACCTCGCTTCACAGGTCAGCCTGAACATGGCGCTGAACGCGCAAATCGCCCTCAATCTGCTACCGATCGTCGAACAACCGCAATCAGCCGACGAACAGCAGGCGTTGCTGCGCAAGCTCCAGCAATCGCTGCCCGATTTGCGCAGCCTGGCGTTGCTCAGCCCCTCCGGGCGGATCATCAACGACAGCGCTGTCGACAGTCACGATGCCGACTACCTCACCGAACTGGTTCGCCGCAGTCGCGCCCAGGCGCATTATTTCAGCAACGCCGATGATGGCTCGGTGGTGCATCTGTTGCTACATCAGGCCAGCGGCAGCACCCGCGGTTATTGGGCGTTACGCCTGACCCCGACCTTCTTCGACTCGTTGACCAAACAGGGTGACACCGGCCTGCGCCCATTGTGGCTGGTAGAAAACCGCATCAACCATCAGATCATCAGCCGCGATGAAGCGTTGCCCTCGGCCAAGCCCGGCGTGCTGAGCCCGGACGACCTCGCCAACACCGTGCTGACCGTGCCGCTAAGCAGCAGCGACTGGCAACTGCGTGGCCTGTTCGACCGCCAGCGCGTGCTCGAAGAACTGCTGCCGGCGTTTATTGGCAAATGCCTGTTGGGCTTGGCGTTCTCGATGCTGCCGGTGATTGCGCTGTTGAACATGCGCCGCCGCCAGCGCCAGTTGCACGAAGGTCGTCGACGCTATCAGGACATTTTCGAAGGCACTGGCGTGGCCCTGTGCGTGCTGGACCTGTCCGGCCTCAAGCAGGTCTTCGACAAGGCGCAGATCCAGACCAGCGACCAGCTCAAGGCCTGGCTCGACCAACCGGCGCAGCGCCAACAACTGTTGCAGGAACTGCGCGTCACCGAGGTCAACCAGGTCGCGTTGCAACTGCTCAACGTCAACTCTTGCGAGCACGCTTGGCAATTGCTGATCGACGGCCATCCGCACCGCCAGTGCGCGATCGGCAATCAAGTCCTCGACGCCGTCCTGCAGCAACAAAAGCAGCTGGAACTGGAAATCAAACTGCCGGACATCAATGGCCGCGACCAGCACCTGTGGATGGTGTTGCGCCTGCCGACCGAGCAGCACGACTACAAAGCAGTGATCCTCAGCATCAACGACATTACCAGCCGCAAGCTGATCGAACTGTCGCTGCTCGAACGCGAAGGTTTCTGGTCCGACGTGGTGCGCACCGTGCCGGATCATCTGTACGTGCAGGACGTGATCAGCCAGCGGATGATTTTCAGCAACCACCACCTCGGCCAGACCCTCGGCTACAACCGCACCGAACTGCACCAGATGGGCGAGTACTTCTGGGAGATCCTGCTGCACCCGGAAGACGCCGACTATTACCATCGTTCGCGGCAGATGCAGCGTCACGCCGGTTACAGCCAGTTGCTGCAATGCCAACTGCGCTTCCGCCATCGCGACGGCAAGTGGCGGCGCTTCGACATTCGCGAACAGGCGCTGGCCCGCGACAAACACGATCAGGTCACGCGGATCATCGGCGTAGCCAAGGACATCACCGAACAGATCGAAGCCAGCGAATCCCTGCGTGACAGCGAGCAGCGCTACCGCATGCTCGCCGAAAGCATCAGCGACGTGATTTTCTCCACCGACAGCAAGCTCTCGCTGAACTACGTCAGCCCTTCGGTGCAGGCTGTGCTGGGTTACGACGCCGAGTGGATTTTCCAGAACGGCTGGCAATCGACCATCGCCAACCCGCAGCAACTGAGCGGCATCTACACGCTGATGGATCGGGTCAGCAAGGCGCTGGACAAACCCGAGCAACTGGCGGTGTTGCGCAATCAGGTGCAGACGCAAATGTTCCTGTTCGACTGCCTGCGCGCCGATGGCCGCAAGATCCCGATCGAGCTGCGTCTGGTGCTGGTGTGGGACGAGCATGGCGCGTTCGAAGGCGTACTCGGTGTCGGTCGCGACATCAGTCAGCAGCGCCGCGCCGAGAAAGACCTGCGCATGGCTGCCACGGTATTCGAGCACTCGACCTCGGCAATCCTCATCACCGATCCGGCCGGCTACATCGTGCAAGCCAACGAAGCGTTCAGCCGTGTCAGCGGTTACGCCGTGAGCGAAGTGCTTGACCAGTTGCCGAACATGCTCACCGTCGATGAGCAGCAGGACGCGCATCTGCGCTATGTGCTCAAACAATTGCATCAGCACAGCACCTGGGAAGGCGAAGTCTGGCTCAAGCGCCGTAACGGCGAGCATTACCCGGCGTGGGTCGGCATCACCGCGGTGCTCGACGACGAAGGCGATCTGGCCAGCTATGTGTGCTTCTTCAGCGACATCAGCGAGCGCAAGGCCAGCGAACAGCGGATTCACCGACTCGCCTACTACGACGCCCTGACCCATTTGCCGAACCGCACGCTGTTCCAGGATCGCCTGCACACTGCGCTGCAATCGGCCGAGCGGCAGAAGTCGTGGGTGGTGCTGATGTTCCTCGACCTCGACCGTTTCAAACCGATCAACGACTCCCTCGGCCACGCCGCCGGCGACCGCATGTTGAAAGACATGGCCACGCGCTTGTTGGCCTGCGTCGACGATGACGACACCGTGGCGCGCATGGGCGGCGACGAATTCACGCTGCTGCTGCAACATCGCTCCAGCCGCGAAATGGCGCTGAACCGGGCGATTCATGTCGCCGAACAGATTCTCGGCAGCCTGGTCCGACCGTTCGTGCTTGAAGGCCGCGAGTTCTTTGTCACCGCCAGTATCGGCATCGCCCTGAGTCCGCAGGACGGCAACGAACTCAGCCAGTTGATGAAGAACGCCGACACCGCGATGTACCACGCCAAGGAACGCGGCAAGAACAACTTCCAGTTCTATCAAGCCGACATGAACGCCAGTGCGCTGGAGCGTCTGGAGCTGGAAAGCGACTTGCGCCACGCGCTGGAGCAAAACGAATTCGTCCTGTATTACCAACCGCAATTCAGCGGCGACGGCAAACGCCTGACCGGCGCTGAAGCGCTGCTGCGCTGGCGTCATCCACGTCGCGGGCTGGTGCCGCCGGGGGATTTCATCCCGGTGCTCGAAGAGCTCGGTCTGGTGGTGGACGTTGGCGACTGGGTGATCAGCGAGGCGTGCCGCCAGTTGAAGACCTGGCACCAGAATCGCGTGCGCGTGCCGAAGGTCTCGGTGAACATTTCCGCGCGGCAGTTCTCCGATGGCCAGCTCGGCACGCGGATCGCGACGATCCTGCGCGAAACCGGCCTGCCGCCGGCGTGTCTGGAACTGGAACTGACCGAAAGTATCCTGATGCGTGAAGTCAGCGAGGCCATGCAGATTCTTGCCGGGCTGAAAAACCTCGGTCTGAGCATCGCGGTAGACGACTTCGGCACCGGTTACTCATCGCTGAACTACCTCAAGCAATTCCCGATCGACGTGTTGAAAATTGACCGCACGTTCGTCGATGGCTTGCCGTCCGGTGAGCAGGATGCACAGATCGCCCGGGCGATCATCGCCATGGCCCACAGCCTGAATCTGGCGGTAATCGCCGAAGGCGTGGAAACCCATGAGCAACTGGACTTCCTGCGCGAGCATGGCTGCGATGAGGTTCAGGGCTATCTGTTCGGGCGGCCGATGCCGGCGGGGCGGTTTGAGGCGCAGTTCAGCAATGACGCGCTCTTCATGTTCGACTGAAGTCCTGCTGCGCGGCCATCGCGAGCAGGCTCACTCCTACAAGGGATTGATGTCGGTCACAAGTTTTAAGCTCACCTCGGATACTGTAGGAGTGAGCCTGCTCGCGATTGGGCCGGCAGAAACACCACTGATCTGCGCATGAACGCCACTTGTCTGCGACATGATGTCGTTTCATATGCCATCCAAAACCCATTGGGTTAGAATGCCCCCCTTTTCTGCCCCCGATCCTTGAGGACCGCCATGTTCAGCCGTGATTTGACTATTGCCAAGTACGACGCCGACCTTTTTGCCGCCATGGAGCAAGAAGCTCAGCGCCAGGAAGAACACATTGAGCTGATCGCTTCGGAAAACTACACCAGCCCAGCGGTGATGGAAGCTCAAGGCTCGGTCCTGACCAACAAGTACGCTGAAGGCTACCCAGGCAAGCGTTACTACGGTGGTTGCGAGTACGTCGACATCGTTGAGCAACTGGCTATCGACCGCGCCAAAGAACTGTTCGGCGCCGATTACGCCAACGTTCAGCCGCACGCCGGTTCGCAAGCCAACGCTGCTGTTTACCTGGCCCTGCTGCAAGGTGGCGACACCATTCTGGGCATGAGCCTGGCCCACGGCGGTCACCTGACCCACGGCGCCAGCGTTTCCTCCTCCGGCAAACTGTACAACGCTGTGCAGTACGGCATCGACGCCAACGGCCTGATCGACTACGACGAAGTCGAGCGTCTGGCGGTTGAGCACAAGCCGAAAATGATCGTAGCCGGTTTCTCTGCCTACTCGCAGATTCTGGATTTCCCGCGCTTCCGCGCAATCGCTGACAAAGTAGGCGCTTACCTGTTCGTCGACATGGCTCACGTGGCCGGTCTGGTTGCCGCGGGTGTTTACCCGAACCCGGTGCCTTTCGCTGACGTCGTGACCACCACCACGCACAAGACCCTGCGCGGTCCACGTGGCGGCCTGATCCTGGCGCGCGCCAACGCCGACATCGAGAAGAAGCTGAACTCCGCGGTATTCCCGGGCGCCCAGGGTGGCCCGCTGGAGCACGTGATCGCCGCTAAAGCGATCTGCTTCAAGGAAGCGCTGCAGCCTGAGTTCAAGGCCTACCAGGAACAAGTGGTGCTGAACGCCCAGGCCATGGCCGAAGTGTTCATCGAGCGCGGTTTCGACGTAGTTTCCGGTGGTACCAAGAATCACCTGTTCCTGCTGTCGCTGATCAAGCAGGACATCTCCGGTAAAGATGCTGACGCCGCTCTGGGCAAAGCGTTCATCACCGTGAACAAGAACTCCGTGCCAAACGATCCACGCTCGCCGTTCGTCACTTCCGGCCTGCGCTTCGGTACTCCGGCTGTGACCACTCGCGGCTTCAAGGTTGCAGAGTGCAAAGAGCTGGCCGGCTGGATCTGCGACATCCTGGCTGACCTGAACAACGAAGCGGTGATTGACGCCGTTCGTGAGAAAGTCAAAGCCATCTGCAAGAAACTGCCGGTATACGGCGCTTGATGCGACGTTAAATCCGCAGCATGAAAAACCGGCCAAGTGATTGGCCGGTTTTTTTTCGCCTGAATTTTTTCAAACGCCTGAACCGCTCAAGAATGGGACTCACCGCACAACTGGTCAGACCGGTCATGCCAATTCGTCAATTTTCACTTGCGATGTCTAAAAAACAGCGCCTAGACTGCACCCGCACTGGACATACCGGTAAGACCACAATAATTAAGTCCTGAATCTGATGCGTTCAAGCGCACGGCAGCCAGGACACCGACCAGGATTCCTCCCATGCTCAGATGGTGCTCGCGTTCAATCTTCCTCCAAGTGGTTCTCGGACTGGTGCTCGGCATCGTCTGCGGGCTGACCCTTCCTGAATACTCGGCCCAGCTCAAACCGCTCGGCGACGGCTTCATCAAACTGATCAAGATGCTCATCGGCCTGATCGTGTTCTGCGTGGTGGTCAGCGGCATCAGCGGCGCCGGCGATCTGAAGAAGGTCGGGCGCATCGGCCTCAAGTCGGTGATCTACTTTGAAGTGCTGACCACCATCGCTTTGGTGATCGGCCTGGTCTTCGCCTTCAGCACCGGCATCGGCAGCGGCGCGAATATCCATCTCGAGCAACTGTCTGCAGCCGACATGGGCGATCTCGCCGAACGCAGCCAGCACATGCACACCACCACGCAGTTCCTCATGGACCTGATCCCGACCTCGGTGATCGGCGCCTTTGCCGACAACAACATCCTGCAGGTGCTGCTGTTCTCGGTACTGTTCGGTAGCGCGTTGAATCTGGTCGGCGAAGCAGCTTCCGGGATCTCGCGACTGATCAACGAACTGAGCCATGTGATCTTCCGCATCATGGGCATGATCGTGCGGCTGGCACCGATCGGCGTGTTCGGCGCCATCGCGTTTACCACCAGCAAATATGGCCTCGATTCCCTGCAGCATCTGGGCAGTCTGGTCGGTTTGTTCTACCTGACCTGCATCGCTTTCGTCAGCGTGATTCTTGGTCTGGTGATGCGTGCTTCCGGCCTGCGCATGTGGCCGCTGTTGAAGTATCTGCGTGAAGAACTGCTGATCGTCATGGGCACCGCCTCGTCCGACGCCGTGCTGCCACAGATCATGCGCAAACTCGAACACCTCGGCATTGGCAGCTCGACCGTGGGTCTGGTGATTCCGACCGGCTACTCGTTCAACCTCGACGGTTTCTCGATCTACCTGACCCTGGCCATCGTGTTCATTGCCAACGCCACCGGCACGCCGCTGGCGATGACTGATTTGCTGACGATTCTGCTGGTGTCGCTGATCACTTCCAAAGGCGCCCACGGCATTCCCGGGTCGGCACTGGTGATTCTGGCGGCCACGCTGACAGCGATTCCGGCAATCCCGGTGGTCGGTCTGGTGCTGGTGCTGGCGGTGGACTGGTTCATGGGCATCGGCCGGGCACTCACCAATCTGATCGGCAACTGCGTCGCCACCGTCGCCATCGCCCGTTGGGAAAAAGACATCGACGTACAACGCGCCAACAAAGTACTCAGCGGTCAGCAGGGCTACACCTTTCAGCCGCGTAAAACAGCAACTCCGGCGCACCAGCAGGAGTTCTGATTTCAACCCTATCGGCGCTGCCGCAAATGGCGATCTCTTGATCTCGGTTTGCGGTGCCCCTTTAGGCACATGGAGCGAGACAAGTGATTACCACATCAACCGTCGTCAACTCAGTCGTAGAAAAACTGCGCGCCGCTTTGGCCCGTGGTCAGTGGCGCTCCGGCGACATGCTGCCGGGCCAGCGCGAACTGGCCGAACAATTGGGCATCAGCCGCCCGAGCCTGCGTGAAGCGGTGATCGTTCTGGAAACCCTCGGCCTCGTCCGTTCGATGCCGGGCAAAGGCGTGGTCGTGCTCGACGCGCAACTCAGCGACAGCCAGAGCCACGACAGTGCGGTGGCTGGCGCCAGCCTCGAAGACGTGCTGCAACTGCGTTACACCCTCGAGCCGTTCATCGTCGGTCTGGTCGCGCAGTCGATCAGCAGCAAGGAAGTCGGCCAGTTGCGCCTGACTTTGATGGACATGCGCGAAGCCCTTGAAGCTGGCGACAGCGAAGCCGGGGTCAGCGCTTACATCGCCTTTCACGAAGAGCTGTTCACCCTGACCTCGAATCCGATTTTCCAGAGCGTCGTGCAGCAAACCAGCAACGCCCTCAAGCAGAGCGCCGAGGTGCTGCGCAATTCGCCGGAGCATCTGGCCGAGCGCCTGGAAGAAAACGAAGCGGTGGTCCGCGCGATCCGCAGCAAGAACAGCGCCCAGGCCAGCGCTGAAATGCGTCGGCACATTTTGCGCGAAGGTCAACGCATGGGCATCGAGCTGAATATTCCGGAAGACAACTTGAGTCGCTGACCCCTACTGGAGACAGGCCATGAACAGTTTCGCTTCACCGTCGCAAACCCACCCGACCACTGCGCCCCTGCCCTTCTCCCGCGTAAGAGTGTCGGCGGAGGATCTGTACCCGCGACTGTTCGACGCGATTCTCGAGCAGCGCATCGATCCGGCCAGCCGTTTCACCGAGGACAGTTTGAAAGAGATGTTCTGCGCCAGTCGTGCCGATGTGCGCCGGGTGCTGACGCAGTTATCTCTTGAACAAGTCATTGTGCTGCGCGCCAATCATCGGCCGCGTGTGGCAGCACCCGATCGGGAGCAGACGCGGCAGGCTCTGCATGCGCGGCGACTGGCCGAAAACACCTTGGTGCGTCTGGCCTGCCAACGTCCGCAAGCGGAAGGTTTGAAACGGCTGCGCGGGTTGATCGAGCGCGAGCGTCAGGCCGTTGAGCAGAATCGGCGCGGGGCGGCGATCCGCTTGTCGGGGGAGTTTCATCTGCACTTGGCGCAGATGGCGGGGAATGCACCGTTGGCGCATTTTCTTGGCAGTCTGGTGCCGCTGACGTCATTGGCGATTGCGCGATGTGAGGGTTCTACGCACAGCTGTTGCGCGTGGCAGGAACATAAAGCGCTGGTTGAGGCCGTGGAACGTGGCGATGCTTCCAAGGCTGGAATGCTGATGAATCGGCATCTGGATCATCTTGAGCAGACCCTGCTGGGCTCAGACCTTGAGCATTGTGCTGTCGGTTAGATCGCCTTCGCGAGCAAGCTCGCTCCCACAGTGGACCGCGTTCTGTCAGGAACAATGCAATTCACTGTGGGAGCGAGCCTGCTCGCGAAGAGGCCATCACTGACAACCGAGATCCATCAGGCAGAAGCCACCCTGGCAAACCCCGCCCGAATCTTCTCTTCCGGCAAATCATCAGCAATAAACACAATCACACTTTCCCGCGCCTCACCCTCGGCCCATTCGGTGTCCCAGTCGAAGCCATAGAGCTTCAGCACGCCCTGAAACACCAAGCGCCGATCCTCACCGGCAATGTTCAGCACACCCTTGTAACGCAGCAATTGCTTGCCGTGTTCTTCCAGCAGTTCATTCATGAACTCGCTGAGCTGATCGATATCCAGCGGCTGATCGGTGCGCAATACCAAACTGGAAATACGATCAATCGACGGCGCCTTGCTCACCGGGCGCAGGCTCAACCCACCGCCAAGATCGGCGTTAAGGTTGAAGCCGCGCACATCCAGCAGTTCAGCCAGATCAATGCTGCCGTGTTCAACCACACGGATCGGCGCGCGACGGTTGATCCGCGTCAGGCGTTCGCTCAGCGCGTTGAACGTGGCTTCATCGACCAGATCGGTCTTGCTCACCAGCAAACGGTCGGCAAAACCGATCTGCGCCTGAGCGATGGTCTGAGTCAGGTGCACGTCCGCGTGGGCGGCATCGACCAGGGTGATGATGCCGTCGAGCAGGTAACGCTCGCGCAGTTCTTCGTCGATGAAAAAGGTCTGTGCCACGGGAGCCGGATCGGCCAGACCGGTACACTCGATGACCAGACGATCAAAGGCGATCTCGCCACTGTCCAGACGCTCAAGCAGCAAGTACAGCGCTTTGGTCAGGTCAGTGTGAATGGTGCAGCACACGCAACCATTGGCCAGGGTCATGACTTGCACCGGCTCGTCGCCCAAGAGCTGGGTGTCGATACCGGCGTCGCTGAATTCGTTTTCGATCACGGCGATTTTCAGGCCGTGCTCGGCTTTCAGAATATGCCGCAGCAAAGTGGTCTTGCCGGCGCCGAGGAAACCGCTGAGTACCGTTACAGGTATGGGAGAAGACAAAACTGATCCCCTTCACAAAATGAATGAACAACACAAAAACAACTGTGGGAGCGAGCCTGCTCGCGAAAGCGGTGTGTCAGTCAAATCATTCATCAACTGACACTCCGTATTCGCGAGCAGGCTCGCTCCCACAGGGGATTACCTCAACCGCAGGCTGTCAGCTCAACAGCACTTCGGCCCACCCTTGCCACCGTAACGCGCCTCCTGACGTTCGCGAAAGAACATCTCGTAGCTCATCACCGGTTTGTCCGGGTGCTTGGTTTGCATATGCTCGACGTAGGTGTCGTAGTCGGGCATGCCGACCATCAGGCGCGCGGCCTGACCGAGGTATTTACCGAGGCGACTCAGGTCATTGAACATGGTGCAATCCTCTGGTTACGCATCCGGCAAAGCCTGGAATGGCGATTCTTTATCCGTACGCTCTTTTTTGCCCCAGGCGGCGATGCCGACCTTGAGCGCATAGAACAGGATACTGAAGACCACGAACAGGAACAGCGCGGTGAGCGTTGCGTTGGTGTAAGCGTTGAAGATCACATGCTGCATCTGTTCAACGCTTTTTGCCGGGGCCAGCACCTGACCGTTGGCCAGCGCATCGCTGTATTTCTTGGCCAGCGACAGGAAGCCGATCGCCGGGTTGGCATCGAACAGTTTGATGAAGCCTGCAGTCGTGGTGCAAATCAGCAGCCAGGTAGCCGGCAGTAGGGTGACCCAGATGTAGCGCTGGCGCTTCATTTTGATCAGAACCACGGTGCCGAGCATCAGCGCGATACCGGCCAGCATCTGGTTAGAGATACCGAACAGTGGCCACAGGGTGTTGATGCCGCCCAGTGGATCGATCACGCCTTGGTACAGCAACCAGCCCCACATCGCCACACAACCAGCGGTGGCGATCAGGTTGGCGGTCCACGATTCGGTGCGTTTCAGCGCCGGAACGAAGGAGCCGAGCAGGTCCTGCAGCATGAAGCGCCCGGCGCGGGTGCCGGCGTCCACAGCAGTCAGGATGAACAGCGCTTCGAACAGAATCGCGAAGTGGTACCAGAACGCCATGGTGTTTTCACCCGGCAGGACACTGTGCAGGATCTGCGCGATACCGACCGCCAGGGTCGGCGCACCACCGGCACGGGCCAGGATGGTGGTTTCACCGATGTCATGCGCCACGGCTTGCAGCGCTTCCGGCGTGATCGCAAAGCCCCAACTGCTGACCACTTGTGCTACCGATGCGACATCACTGCCGACTACGGCGGCCGGGCTGTTCATGGCGAAGTACACGCCAGGCTCGATCACCGACGCGGCAACCATGGCCATGATCGCGACGAACGATTCCATCAGCATGCCGCCGTAACCGATGTAACGGGCGTTGGTTTCGTTATCCAGCAGCTTCGGCGTGGTGCCCGAAGAAATCAGTGCGTGGAAACCGGACACCGCACCGCAGGCGATGGTGATGAACAGGAACGGGAACAGACCGCCCTTCCACACCGGGCCAGTGCCATCGACAAACTGGGTCAGCGCCGGCATTTTCAGCTCAGGCATGGTGATCAGAATACCGATCGCCAAGGCGACGATGGTGCCGATCTTGAGGAACGTCGACAGGTAGTCACGCGGTGCCAGAATCAGCCACACCGGCAGCGATGCAGCGACGAAACCGTAACCGACCAGCATCCAGGTAATCTGCACGCCAGTGAAGGTGAAGGCCTTGGCCCACACCGGATCAGCAGCAATCTGCCCGCCGAGCCAGATCGAACCGAGCAGCAGCAATACGCCGACCACGGAGATCTCGCCGATGCGGCCCGGGCGGATGTAGCGCATGTAAATGCCCATGAACATCGCGATCGGGATGGTTGCCATCACGGTGAAGATGCCCCACGGGCTCTCGGCCAGCGCTTTAACCACGATCAGCGCCAGCACCGCGAGGATGATGATCATGATCAGGAAGCAGCCGAACAGGGCGATGGTGCCGGGAATGCGGCCCATTTCTTCACGCACCATGTCGCCCAGGGAACGGCCGTTGCGCCGGGTCGACATGAACAGAACCATGAAGTCCTGCACCGCGCCCGCCAGCACCACCCCAGCTATCAGCCACAGCGTACCGGGCAAGTAGCCCATCTGCGCGGCCAATACCGGGCCGACCAGAGGCCCCGCGCCAGCGATGGCAGCGAAGTGGTGACCGAAAAGAATGTGTTTGTTGGTCGGCACATAGTCCAGACCGTCGTTGTTGAGCACGGCGGGGGTGGCCCGACGTGGATCAAGTTGCATCACGTTGTTGGCGATGAACAGACTGTAGTAACGGTACGCGACCAGATAAATGGCCACGGCTGCGACCACAATCCACAAGGCGTTGATCGCCTCGCCGCGGCGCAATGCCACTACGCCCAGGGCGCACGCTCCTACGATTGCCAGCACTAGCCAGGGTAAGTGGCGTAGCAGGCTATTATTATTTTTCATTTTATTATTCCAGCCAGGGTGGACAAGAAAGACAGCCACCCCGAGTTTAGCGCTTACGGCGCCAAAGGCCATACCCCGACGTTGGTCTAGACGCTTTAGCGATTGGCTGGCGCCCGCATTCGCGGTCTATAGTCAGCGAACCTTCACGAGGATTGCGCCATGAGCGAGCACCCCGCCAATCGACGTCGTTTCAAACGTATTGCGTTCGATGCCAGTACCGAGCTGAGTCAGGGCCAGTTTATCTGGCCGGTGAAGCTGATTGATCTATCGCTCAAGGGGCTGCTGATCGAACGGCCGGAGCCTTGGCTGGGGGACAAGTCGCAGGACTTTCTCGTCGACATTCATTTGAGCGATGACGTCGATATCGAGATGGATGTGCAGTTGGCCCATGAAGAAAAAGGCCAACTGGGCTTTGTCTGCCGACATATCAGCCTGGAATCGATCCAGCGCTTGCGGCGCTTGATCGAGCTGAACCTGGCTGACGAGGCCGAACTTGAGCGCGAGTTGGGCGCCCTGATCGAAATCTAGAATCCACCACAGATCAAATGTAGGAGTGAGCCTGCTCGCGATAGCGTTTTTACATTCAACACTTCAGTTGGCTGATGTACCGCTATCGCGAGCAGGCTCACTCCTACAGAGGTCGGTGGTTTATTCGAAAAGGGCGTCGAGGGCCTGTTCGAGGCGGGTCACCGCGATGATCTGCAAACCCGGAGGAGATTCCTTCGGCGCATTGCCCTTCGGCACGATAGCCCGTTTGAAGCCATGCTTGGCCGCTTCCTTCAAACGCTCCTGCCCGCTCGGCACCGGGCGCACTTCGCCGGACAGACCCACTTCACCAAACACCAACAGATCATGCGGCAACGGCCGATTGCGCAGGCTCGACATCACCGCCGCCATCAGCGCCAGATCCGATGCCGTCTCCAGCACCTTCACCCCACCGACCACATTAAGAAACACATCCTGGTCGTGCGTCGGAATCCCGCCATGGCGATGCAAAACCGCCAGCAACATCGCCAAACGGTTCTGATCCAGCCCCAACGTCACCCGGCGCGGATTGGCCAGATGACTGTCATCGACCAAGGCCTGCACTTCAACCAGCATCGGCCGCGTGCCTTCCCACGTTGCCATCACCACACTGCCGGGGACTTCTTCCTGCGCGCGAGTGAGAAAAATCGCCGACGGGTTGGAGACTTCTTTCAAACCCTTGTCAGTCATGCCGAACACGCCGAGTTCGTTAACGGCGCCGAAACGGTTTTTCACCGCACGCAGCAAACGCAAACGCCCATCGGACTCGCCTTCGAAATACAGCACGGTGTCGACCATGTGCTCGAGAACGCGAGGCCCCGCCAGCGCGCCTTCCTTGGTGACGTGGCCGACGAGGAAAATCGCCGTACCACTTTGCTTGGCGTAACGCACCAGTAACGCCGCACTCTCGCGCACTTGCGATACGCCGCCAGGTGCCGATTGCAACTGTTCGGTGAAGATCGTCTGGATCGAGTCAATCACCATCACCTTGGGCTTTTCCTGACGGGCCGTGGCGATGATGGTTTCGATGCAGGTTTCGGTCATCACCCGCAGTTGATCCTGGGGCAAGCCGAGGCGCCGGGCGCGCATGGCCACTTGCTGCTGGGATTCTTCGCCAGTGACATAAAGGGCCGGCATGCTCTTGGCGAGGTTGCACAGGGTCTGCAACAGGATCGTCGATTTGCCGATGCCAGGATCACCGCCGATCAACACCACCGAACCATCGACCAGACCGCCGCCCAAAACCCGATCCAGTTCACCGGACGCGGTGGAGAAACGCGGAATCTCTTCGATGCTGACTTCGGCCAGCGTCTTGATCTGCGCCTGCTGCCCGGCCCAACCGGTGCGGCCGGTCGGCGCCGTGGCACCACCGCTCTCGATCATGGTTTCAGTCAGGGTGTTCCAGGCGCCGCACTCGCCGCACTGGCCCGCCCACTTGGGAAAGGTTGCGCCGCACTCAGTGCAGCCGTACATGCGCTTGGCCTTGGCCATCTGGATCCCCCGGCAAAAACCGCGATGATAACGCAGCCACCGCTCAGCGCGGCGCGGCGGTGCGGATTTCGCCGTTGGCCAGACGCGCGGCGCTATTGCCCAACGGGTCTTCGGCATTGAGGTCGGCGCCCTTGGCCTTGAGCCCATCGAGCAATTCCAGGCGCTTGAACAACCCGGCGTACATGGCCGCCGTCTGCCCGGCACCATTACGCTGATCGGGGCTGCAATCGGTGGCCATCAAGCGACGGGCGATCTGTAGTTCACCTTTGAAAATCGCCCCCATCAGCGCGGTGTTGCCGCGTTGATCTTGCGCACAGGCATCGGCGCCGGCAGCGAGTAACCGCTCCACCGCCGGCGCTTGACCGTGATAAGCCGCGAGAATCAGCGCGGTGTAGCCTTTGCTGTCGCGGGTATCGAGGGAATAGCCGGACTCGATGAAGGTGTCGAGCATCGGCACGTCACCGCGCCGGGCGGCATCGAAATAGTAATCCTGCAACTGGGCCTTGATCGCCTCAGGGCTTTGCCCAGCCTGGGCTGTAAAGGACAGGCAGGCGAGTAACAGTAAGAGATAGGGACGCATAAACACTCTCCTTGGGCAGAACGGGGCCTGAATCAGGCCCCGCGCTGCACGGCGTCAAGATCAGTCGGCCAGTTTGGCCGCCAACGTCTTGACCCGGCTCAGGTCACCCTTGGCCACTTTGGTCACACCGGTCCCGTATTCCGGGTCGGCCTTATAAAGGAAGGACAGGATGATGTGCTTGCTCTCGTCATCGGTGGTCGCCAGCGAGCCGCCGAAGCTGTCGATCAGGTCCTTACGCTCCTGCTGGCTGAACGAGCGATACAGATCACCGGCCTGCTTGAAGTTCTGCTCACGCTGGATCTTCGCCTGCTGCGTGCTGCCCGACAGCGCCGACTGGCTATAACGCGCACCTGGCGTCTCGTCTCGGGGTTGCAGTCGGCTAGGCTGATAGTTCACGCCGCTGTTGCTGGCGCCGAAGTTCATCGAGCCATCCTGATTGCCATTATTCACGGCAACTTTTGGCGCATTGATCGGCAATTGCAGCGCATTGGCACCTAGGCGATACATCTGCGTATCGGCATAAGAGAACACTCGACCTTGCAACAAACGGTCTTCGGAAGGCTCGATACCTGGAACAATATTCGCTGGCGCCATGGCCACTTGTTCGGTTTCCTGGAAGACATTCGCCGGATTACGGTTCAACACCATTTGTCCAACTTTTCGCTCAGGAATACCCGGCCAGATCTTCGTTGCGTCCAATGGATCAAAATCAAACTTGGACAAATCTTGTGGCTTCAGAACTTGAATGTACAAGTCCCATTTCGGGAAGTTACCTTTATTAATGTTGCTCACCAGATCATTGGTCATATGACTGTAGTCTTGACCCTGAACGTTAGCGACTTGCTTTGGCGTCAGATTATTAATCCCCTGCAAGCTCTTCCAGTGAAACTTTACATAGTTAACTTCGCCCTTGGCGTTGATCAACTTGTACGCATGTACGCCGTTACCGTCCATTTCTCGATAACTGGCGGGAGTTCCCGAGTTCGAATACAACTCGGTCAGCGTGCGAGTGGCCTCCGGTACATGGGAGAAGAAGTCGAAGCGACGCGAATCGTCATCGAGGTTAGTCCGTGGGTCCGGTTTAAACGCATGCACCATGTCGGGAAACTTGATTGCATCGCGGATGAAAAAGGTCGGAAAATTGTTACCGACGAGGTCCCAGTTGCCGTCGGCCGTGTAGAACTTGGTGGCAAAACCCCGTGGATCACGCAGGGTTTCCGGCGAGTGATTGCCGTGCACCACCGCAGAGAAGCGCACAAATACCGGCGTGCTCTGGCCGGCGACGAACACCTTGGCCTTGCTCAGGTCGCTGAGATCGTTGGTCACGGTGAAGGTGCCATGGGCACCGGTGCCGCGTGCGTGAACCACGCGCTCGGGAATGCGTTCACGGTCAAAGCGCTGCAACTTCTGAATCAGTTGCACATCCTGCAGCAGCACCGGGCCGTTGGCGCCGGCAGTCTGCGAGTTCTGATTGTCGCCGACCGCGGCGCCGTTATCGCGAGTCAGCGGCGCGGCGTTAACGGAGAAGGTCAGCAAGCTGGCGGTGAGTACACCGAAGGTACGGCGACGGGGAAAAGCCCCCAGTCCAAGTGCGGAGTTCATATCAGGATCCTCTGGTTGTTTTGGGGCGCATCCAGATGCGCCAACCCAAGGCTAGAGGCCTGCGACGTCGAACATAAATAGAAAGAACGTAACGCCATGATTGATAAAATTGGCTTTCTGATCAGCGAGTTACCGGATATAACGCGCGCGATTGGTGGCACTTTGCAAACTAATCGTCGATTAATGTGTCGATAAAAACGGGCATTGTAAGAAGGTGTTTCGCGCAGGACGCGTTTTGCTGATTTACACTGCGTACACCAAACTCATCTGTAACAAGGAAATAACCTATGGGCGTGATAAGTGAGTTCAAGGCCTTCGCGGTCAAAGGCAATGTGGTCGACATGGCCGTCGGTATCATCATCGGTGCCGCCTTCGGCAAGATCGTTTCATCGTTTGTCGGCGACGTGATCATGCCGCCAATCGGCCTGCTGATCGGCGGGGTGGACTTCAGTGACCTGGCCATTACGCTAAAGGCCGCAGTGGGAGACAGCCCGGCGGTGGTATTGGCTTACGGCAAGTTCCTGCAGACTGTGCTCGACTTCATCATCGTTGCCTTCGCCATTTTCATGGGTGTCAAAGCCATCAACCGTCTGAAACGCGAAGAAGCCGTGGCCCCTAGCCTGCCACCGGTTCCGACCAAGGAAGAGGAATTGCTGGGCGAGATCCGCGATTTGCTCAAGGCACAAAATACACAGCCCTGAACCTTCGGCACAAAACACAACGGCGCCTGCGAGGCGCCGTTTGTTTACCAGTAGTTTTCCACCGCCACCTGGCCAGGCCGACGGGTCAGGCTGAGGCTCATGTGCCGTTTTTTCAGCAAGGCGCGAGTGTCGTCAATCATCTGTGGATTGCCACACAGCATGACTCGGGAGTGTTCGGCCGAAAGCTCCACGCCTGCGGCGCGCTCAAGCTCGCCGTTTTCGATCAGCGTGGTAATCCGCCCAGCCAGCGCACCAGGATGTGACTCTCGCGTGACGGTCGGGATGAATTGCAGTTTGTGGATGTGCTCCGCCAGATAATCGCGCTGTGCCAGACCCGCAATCAATGACTGGTACGCCAGTTCGCGCGCCTCCCGGACGCTATACACCAGAATGATCCGTGCGAATCTTTCCCAGACGTCAAAGTCCTGCAGAATCGACAGAAACGGGGCCACTCCCGTACCGGTGGACAACAGCCACAAATCGCGGCCATCGACGAAACGATCCAGGGTCAGATAGCCAAACGCCTGCCGATCCACCAGCAGCGGATCTCCGACTTCAAGTCGACTCAGTTCACTGGTGAATTCGCCACCGGGCACCACAATGGAAAAGAATTCCAGGTGCTCATCGAACGGTGAGGACACCATGGAATAGGCACGCCAAACTGTACTGCCATCAGCCTTGACCACACCGAGGCGGGCGAACTGACCGGCCCGAAAACGAAATCCCGGGTCACGGGTGGTTCGCAAGGTGAACAGGCTGGGCGTCAAGGGTTTCACGTCAAGCAAGGTCTGGCGGGTGAAATTCTCTACGCTGGCTGTCATGGGGCACTCCATTCAACGATTACCACTAGTTTCGCGCAAAGCCGCGCTCTTAAACACCACTGATTCGTAATGATATTGCGCGCATTCAACTACCTTTCAAGAATTGTACAAGTCTTGTCAAACGTCACTTGCCAATAAAACTGTCAAAGATGACAAGTCACATATAACGCCACGTACTTAAGAACACGTTATGCAGTTGCCCCTCCCTTTAAGAGCAAAAAAATCAAAACGCAAAGTAGGAAACGTCCTACACTCGTTTGCGTGCTAATCCCGTTGGATCCAACAAGCACCCCAGACATTGCACGGAGCACTTTTAATGGAAACGTGGAAGGAGTCACAGTTAAAACAACTGACTTTCGCCAAAGGTATTGATACTGCCTACCCGATACTGCTGAGATTTGCCGAAAACCTGGGATTTAATTTCTTCGCAATATCAGTCACTTCACCGCAGCAAGTCACAAAGACGAACGCCCTGCAAATCAATAACTATCCCACCCAATGGAATGAACAATATGAGCAATTACACTACTCTGAAGTTGACCCGGTAATAGCACACTGCAATCACTCAATGATGCCGGTGATCTGGAATGAAGCGCTGTTTTCCAACGCTCCGCGACTTTGGCAGGGCTTGCAAGAACAAGGTCTGCAACATGGCTGGTCACAATCTTTCCATCATGAAGCAAGCGGCTTTTGCAGCATTCTCAGCCTGGCGCGCAAGCATTGCCCGATCAGCCCACTCGAGTTGTATGAGCATTTCGGCTACATCTTTTATGCGGCCAGTCATTTGAGCGAATTATTCGCCCGCACGCTCCCCATGGCAGCCAAGACCCGACAGCCGCATCTCTCCTCCCGAGAGCTGGAGATTCTGCAGTTATCCGCCGGGGGCAAGACCGCCTACGAAATCTCGAAGATTCTTAGCCTGAGCGAACGCACCGTGAACTACCACGTACAAAACGTGATCGAGAAGCTCAACGTCTGCAACAAGATTTCTGCCGTCATTGCGGCAGCCAGAGCTGGCATCATCTAGATGCGAGGCCTTGTAAAGGATTAAAACTTGCGGGTATTCCCGACGAAAAAAACGTAACATTTACGCCCTTCCTGAGTGATGGCGCAGTCTTCCTCGCGTTGCAGTGCACTCGGTCGGGTTCCGCCGCAAGCTCCCGCTGGCTGCGGGACACCCCTCGATTACCCTGAGTCCCCGCCCCATGCCTTTGCTCGATACACCCTTCGCCCAACTCGACCTGATCCGCCAGCCCGAACAGCAGAACGAGCCGTTGCAAGCGTTCGATGCCGCCGATGAATACCTGCTCAACCATCTGGCAGCGCAGCAGCCGACAGCCAACACGCGGGTATTGGTGCTCAACGACAGTTTCGGTGCGCTGGCGGCGAGCCTGCTCGGCAAGGTCAAGGTCAGCAGCAGCGGCGACTCGTTTCTGGGGTTTCAGGGGCTGGAGAAAAACCTGCTGCGCAATGGCCAGGCATTCGACGCCATTCGCGGGATCCCCGCCAGCGAGCCACTGGTCGGGCCGTTCGACCGGGTACTGATCCGTGTACCGAAAACCCTCGCGCTGCTGGAAGAACAACTGATCCGCTTGCAAGGGCAGCTCGCACCCGGCGCCGAAGTGGTCGCAGCGGCCATGGTCAAACACCTGCCACGCGCTGCCGGTGATCTGCTTGAACGCTACATCGGTCCGGTACAAGCCTCTCTGGCGGTGAAAAAGGCTCGGCTGTTGATCGCCACACCTGAAGCAAAAGCTCCGGCTGTCTCGCCCTACCCTTCGCGGTATCGCCTCGACGAGCCGTCGATCGAATTGCTCAACCACGCCAACGTGTTCTGCCGCGAAGGCCTGGACATCGGCACACGCGCCTTCCTCCCGCATCTGCCGAAAAACCTGGGCAGTGCCCGAGTTGCCGATCTGGGCTGTGGCAATGGTGTTCTGGCGATCGCGAGCGCTCTGCAAAACCCTGATGCGCAGTACACGCTGGTCGACGAATCGTTCATGGCCGTGCAATCGGCTGCCGAGAACTGGCGCGCAGCGCTGGGCGATCGCGAGGTGATCGTGCGTGCCGGCGACGGTCTGGCCGGACAGGAAGCACAATCGCTGGACGTGGTGCTGTGCAATCCGCCGTTCCATCAGCAGCAAGTGGTAGGTGACTTTCTGGCCTGGCGCATGTTCCAGCAGGCGCGCGAAGCGCTGGTGGTGGGTGGCGCGCTGTACATCGTCGGCAACCGTCATCTGGGTTACCACAGCAAACTGGCGCGGCTGTTCCGCGGCGTCGAGCAAGTGGCCGCCACGCCGAAGTTCGTGATCCTCAAGGCGCGCAAGTAACCTTCAGGCAAAAAAAACCCTCCGCGAGGAGGGTTGCAAAGCCGTACCCGAAGGCGCCGGGACGGGGATGATTCAGTGCGTGGTCAGGCCTGCCGCGTTCATGAACATTCGCATCAGGCTGGCGGCGATAAACAGCACGCCGACGCTACCGACCCAGATCAGGGCCAGCCAGCCGAGCCGCTGCCACAGCGGTTTTTTTTCGGCTTCTTCAATGTCGTGCAGGGAATGTTTGCCGGTCATTGTTGCGATCCTCAGTCAGATCGATGGCGCCGCTACCGACGCCATCGCGGGCAAGCCCGCTCCCACAGGATTAGTGATAACCGTCTTCATGGGTGACCTTGCCGCGGAACACGTAGTAGCTCCAGAAGGTGTAACCCAGGATGAACGGGATAATGAACAACGTGCCCACCAGCATGAAGCCCTGGCTTTGCGGTGGTGCGGCGGCGTCCCAGATCGAGATCGACGGCGGCACGATGTTCGGCCACAGGCTGATACCGAGGCCGCTGTAGCCGAGGAAGATCAGCACCAGCGTCAGCAGGAACGGCATGTAGTTGGCGTTGCGCGCCACGGCGCGGATCAGACCGTACATCGTCACCAGCACCAGAATCGGTACCGGCATGAACCAGAACAGGTTCGGCATGCTGAACCAGCGGGTGGCAATATCCGGATGAGCCAACGGCGTCCAGATACTGACAATACCGATCACGGCCAGCAGTACGAAAGCCAATGGCCGTGCCAGATCATGCATCTGTTCCTGGAGCTTGCCTTCGGTTTTCATGATCAGCCAGGTGCAGCCGAGCAAGGCATAGGCCACCACCAGCGCAGCGCCGCAGAACATTGTGAACGGCGTCAGCCAGTCCAGTGAACCGCCAGCGAACTGCCGATTGACCACCGGCAAGCCATCGATGAACGCACCCAGCGCCACGCCCTGAAAGAACGTCGCCGCCACCGAGCCACCGATAAACGCCTTGTCCCACAAATGGCGCTTGTCGTCCTTGGCCTTGAAGCGGAACTCGAAGGCTACGCCGCGGAAGATCAAACCGATCAGCATGAAGATCAGCGGCAGGTACAGCGCCGACAACACTACCGAATAGGCCAGCGGGAACGCGCCAAACAACGCCGCGCCGCCCAGTACCAGCCAGGTTTCGTTGCCGTCCCAGACCGGGGCGACGGTGTTCATCATCACGTCACGGTCAACTTTACCGGGGATGAACGGGAAGAGAATCCCGATGCCCAGATCGAAGCCGTCCATGACCACGTACATCATGATGCCGAAGATGATGATCACGGCCCAGATCAGCGGAAGATCAATACCCATGAGTCAAATCTCCTTGGTCACACGAATGTCGTCGTCGCCGTGATCGGCATCGGCCGAGTCGTCGGCAGCGGACAACGGACGGGCCGGTGTGCGTTTCTTGCCTGGACCACCGTCCGGCGTTTCCGCGCCTTCGCTGATCTTCGGCCCCTTGCGCACCAGGCGCATCATGTAGCCGAGACCTGCGCCGAACAGGGCGAAATACACCACCACAAACATGATCAGGGTGATGCTCATCTGCATGAAGCTGTGGTTTGAAGAGGCATCCGCAGTGCGCATCAAGCCGTAAACCACCCACGGCTGACGACCGATTTCCGTTGTGAACCAGCCCGCAAGAATCGCAATCAGGCCGGAAGGCCCCATCCACAATGCCAGATACAGGAACGGCCGTGAGGTGTAGAGCGTGTCGCGTTTGCGCAGCCACAGGCTCCACAAACCGGTGAAGATCATCAGGAAACCAAGGCCGACCATGATCCGGAACGACCAGAATACGATGGTCGAATTCGGCCGGTCTTCTGGCGGAAACTCCTTGAGCGCCGGCACCTGTTTGTCCAGCGAGTGAGTCAGGATCAGGCTGCCGAGGTAAGGGATCTCCACGGCGAACTTGGTTTTCTCTTCTTTCATGTCCGGCCAGCCGAACAGGATCAGCGGCGTCGCTTCATCACCGTGGTTTTCCCAGTGACCTTCGATCGCGGCGATTTTTGCCGGTTGATGTTTGAGCGTGTTCAGACCATGGAAGTCGCCGATGACTGCCTGGATCGGCGCGACGATCAGCGCCATCCACATTGCCATCGACAGCATGGTGCGGATCGCCGGGTTGTCCTTGCCGCGCAGCAAGTGCCAGGCCGCCGAGGAGCCGACAAAGAATGCCGTGGCGACTAACGCCGCCGTCGCCATGTGCATCAGGCGATAGGGGAACGAAGGGTTGAAGATGATTGCCAGCCAGTCGGTGGGAATCACCTGACCGTTAACGATTTCGAAGCCCTGCGGGGTCTGCATCCAGCTGTTGGAAGCGAGAATCCAGAAGGTCGAAATCAGCGTGCCGATCGCCACCATGACGGTGGAAAAGAAGTGCAGCCCGCGCCCGACCTTGTTCCAGCCAAACAGCATCACCCCAAGGAAACCGGCCTCGAGGAAGAATGCCGTGAGCACTTCATAGGTCAGCAACGGCCCGGTAACGGCACCGGCGAAGTCCGAGAAGCGGCTCCAGTTGGTGCCGAACTGATAGGCCATGACCAACCCCGAGACCACGCCCATACCGAAGTTGACGGCGAAGATCTTCGACCAGAAATGGTAGAGGTCACGGTAGGTGTCGTTACGGGTTTTCAGCCACAGGCCTTCGAGTACCGCGAGGTAACTCGCCAGACCAATGGTGATGGCCGGGAACAGGATGTGGAACGAGATGGTGAACGCGAACTGAATTCGGGCGAGATCTAGTGCCTCTAAACCGAACATATGGCTTCCTCTGTCAGGTAATACCGGCTGCGGACCCGGAGGCCTGCACCCACTGCCCCCACGGATATGGAGTGCGGCGAATTCTGATTCGTTCTTTTTAAACAACCATCGCAACGCAGGGAGTCTGGCCAACTGGCCACCGGATCAATTCCTTTTGGGTCTTGATCTGGATCAAGCAACGTTGAAAGAGTAGTCCCATTTTTGCCGATGAACTGCGTGGTCGTTTGCCGCGTGACAAGTTGCCTCATTGCAGCCGCGAAGCTCTGCCAGACATTTCCTGCGGCAAGCTTGCGGAAATCGATGTCTGGCTAACTAAATTTTTTGTCATAGCAACTTCCTGTTACAGACTGGTGATAACCTCGGCATTCCCCTCGAGCCAGACCTGCCTTCAGATGCCCAGCCAAGAGCCCCTGCTGTTACGTCATCACCGCCCGTTTCTCGCTTTCTGGTTCGCGCGGATCTTTACCGCCAGCGGATTTCAGATGCTCACCGTGGCCATCGGCTGGAATCTCTACCAACTGACCGGCAACGTCCTCGATCTGGGCTTGGTCGGGCTGGTCGAATTCGCGCCGCGCGTGCTGTTCATGCTGCACACCGGGCATGTCGCCGACCGCTACGACCGACGTAAAGTCGCCGCAATCTGTCAGTCGCTACAGGCATTGATCGCGCTGGCATTGGCCATCGGCAGCGCCACCGATCACGTGACCCGCGAGATGATCTTCATCCTCGCCTTCCTGCTCGGCGCGGCGCGCTCGTTCGAGATGCCGACCACTCAGGCTCTGCTGCCGAGCATCGTGCCCAGCGCGCTATTCCCTCGGGCAGTGGCAGCGGCCCAATCGGCGCAGCAGTCGGCGACAATCGTCGCTCCAGCGCTGGGCGGTTTGCTTTACGCGTTTGGCAGCGTCTGGGTCTATGGCCCGACGGTGCTGCTCTACGTCATTGCCTGCACGCTGATGCTCAACCTGCCCGCGCGGCAAACGCCGTTGAACAAAGGCAAAGCGACGCTGGATTCATTGCTGGCGGGGATTCGTTTCATTCGCAGCCGCCCGGACATTCTCGGAGCGATTTCGCTGGATCTGTTTGCGGTGTTGCTTGGTGGCGCTACGGCGTTGCTGCCGGTGTTTGCCAAGGACATTCTGCTGACCGGACCGTGGGGTCTGGGCCTACTGCGTTCGGCACCGGCGGTCGGCGCACTGGGGATGTCGCTGTTTCTTGCGCGATTTGCCGTGGAGCGCAATGTCGGCCGGGTGATGTTCACAGCGGTGGGCATATTCGGCGTCGCGACCATCGCCTTTGGCCTGTCGACCTCGTTCTGGTTCTCCCTCGCGGTGCTGGTTGTGCTCGGCGCGGCGGACATGATCAGCATGGTCATCCGTGCGTCTTTCGTGCAGCTGGAAACCCCGGACGAAATGCGCGGCCGGGTCAGCGCGGTGAACGGGTTGTTTATCGGTGCTTCAAACCAGTTAGGCGAATTCGAATCCGGCGTCACCGCCCACTGGTTCGGCACGGTTCCGGCGGTGGTGATGGGCGGGATCGGCACGCTGGTGGTGACCGGGACGTGGATCAAGTTGTTCCCGACGCTGGCGAACCGGGACCGGATGCATGTGCCGGTGGAAGAGGTGAAGGTCTGACAACCTCCAAAACACAAAATAACTGAAAAGATGCGGTACATAGTTACCGCACCGAGTGTAATGTATCGCCTTACACTCGAGCCCATGATCAAATCCTTTCAGCACAAAGGCGTTCGAGGCTTCTATGAAACGGGTTCGACTCGCGGGATTCGTGCCGACCACGCAAAACGGCTGTCGCGCATGCTGCAGTTCATGGATCGCGCTACGATTCCCGCAGATCTGGACCTTCCGGGTTGGCGCCTGCATCGATTGAAAGGTGAACTGACGGAGTACTGGTTGCTGAGCGTTTCAGGCAACTGGCGAGTGATCTTTCGTTTTGTCGGTTCGGATATCGAACTGGTCGATTATCTGGACTACCACTGACAGGAGGCAGGCTTATGCCCATGCACAACCCGCCACACCCCGGCGAAACACTGCTGATGGATGTTTTGCCCGAGCTTGGCATCACCGTGACCGAATTGGCCCGACACTTGGGCTTCGCGCGCCCACATCTTTCCCGTGTATTACACGGACATGCGCCAATCAGTCCGGATCTGGCTGTGCGTCTTGAGCGTGCCGGCATTGGCAAGGCGCGTGTGTGGCTAGGCGTACAAACCGACTACGATCTGTGGCAAGCGGAGCATCGGGAGCAACCGGTTATCGAACTGATCGCTGTCCACGCCTGACACCTCCAGCCACTACAACTCCCCCGCCACTTTCCCCCGCAAGGCCTTGCCGCCGAGTTGCTCGACCAGCGTCAAGGCACACTCCAGCGCAGCGCTTGAGCCTTGTGCGGTGACGCAGTTGCCGTCGACCACCACTGGTTGATCAACAAACGTACAGCCCGAGAGTTGATGGCTGGCGCTGGGCAGGCAGGTCATGCGCCGCTGGCGCAGCACGCCGAAGGTTTGCAGGGCGACGGCCGGGGATTCGGCGATGGCGGCAAACAGGCGTCCGGCGCTGGATTGATCCTTGAGCAGTTGTTGCAGAGGTTGGTGCGCGGCCAGGTGTTGTGAACCGACAGCGCCGCCGGGCAGGACGATCAGGTCAAAGGTTTGCGCCAGCACATCGACCAGCATGCCGTCGGCGGTCAGGCGTGTGCCACGCGCGCAGGTCAGCATGCGTCGGCCTTCAATACTCGCCGCCACCACTTCGATACCGGCGCGGCGCAGTACATCGATCAGGGTCACGCTTTGCAGATCATCAATGCCCTCTGCGAGGGTAATCAGGGCTCTAAAGGTCATGGGCGTTATCCGCTGGGTAATACTTGAAGCGTAGTCAGCTTCAACCGGATCGCGCTGCAACAGCCGTTACTTGATGTAAAGCTGGGTCGACATCGTGTTGCGTGGCGCGTTGATCGAGGTGTTGCTGAAGGTGAAGGTGCCTTCCTGTTTGCCCGCCAGATCGAAGGTATAAAGAGAACCGACGGTTTTGTTGCCGGGAGTGCATTCGGTCAGGTTGCCGTTATCAAAGGCACACACCGGGGCACGTGTGCCGTTCACTTCAAAACCGTCCAGTGCGACCTGAGGCTGGCTCTTGCCGTAGCCGACTTCGAGCACGTAAACCTTGATGTTCGGTCCGCTGTGATTGCATTGAGTCTGCGTCTGGCCATCGCCGATGTCTTCAAGACCGCAGGCCGGCGATTGCACCTTGATGACTTTCACTTGCGTCAACGGTGGGGCCGATGCTGCCCAGGCTGTCGACATCCCGGCCATCAGTACGACAATCAAACCCAAAACCTTCATCCAGCACTTGCTCATGCGCTTCCCGCCCCGAAAAAATCAGCGCGCAGTATGGCGCAGTTGGCATCAACGCAAAACTTCGCCGACGATCGACACCGACAACCGCCATATTCCTCACGCTGCTGGTATGATGCGCGGCTTTTTCCGGCCCACCACAATTTTCCAGGCGCTTGCGACGGTCTGTGCTTTGCTGTTGAGGTCGATACATTCACGGCGCCACGCGCGCCACGGGGAGCAGACATGCTGGAAAGGCTGTTTCAACTCAAGGCACACAACACCAACGTGCGCACCGAGATTCTTGCGGGCATCACGACGTTTCTGGCCATGGCCTACATTCTGTTCGTCAACCCGAGCATTCTCGGCGAGACCGGCATGGACAAAGGCGCGGTGTTCGTCGCCACCTGTCTGGCAGCCGCCATCGGCTCGACGGTGATGGGCCTGATCGCCAACTACCCGATCGCCCTCGCACCGGGCATGGGTCTGAACGCCTTCTTCACCTACACCGTGGTCCTGCACATGGGCCACACGTGGCAAGTGGCGCTGGGCGCGGTGTTCATTTCCGCGGTGCTGTTTTTCCTGCTGTCGATCTTCCGCATCCGTGAATGGATCATCAACAGTATCCCGCTGCCGCTGCGCTCGGCGATTGCCGCCGGTATCGGCCTGTTCCTCGCGCTGATCGCCCTGCACAACGCCGGCATCGTCGTCAGCAATCCGGCGACCATGGTCGGCCTCGGTGACCTGAAACAACCTGCGCCGATTCTCGCCACCCTCGGTTTCGCCCTGATCGTCGCCCTCGAAGCGCTGAAAGTGCGCGGTGCGGTGCTGATCGGCATTCTGGCCGTGACTATCGTGTCCATCGCCATGGGCTTCACCCCGTTCAACGGCGTGACCTCGATGCCACCTTCGCTGGCCCCGACCTTCCTGCAACTGGACATCAAAGGCGCACTGGACATCGGTCTGGTCAGCGTGATCTTCGCGTTCCTGTTCGTCGACCTGTTCGACAACTCCGGCACCCTGATCGGCGTCGCCAAGCGCGCCGGCCTGATGGGCAAGGACGGCCACATGCCGAAAATGGGTCGTGCGCTGATCGCCGACAGCACCGCGGCCATGGCCGGTTCGTTGCTGGGTACTTCGACCACCACCAGTTACATCGAATCGGCTGCCGGCGTCAGTGCTGGCGGGCGTACCGGTCTGACGGCCATCGTCGTGGCGATTCTGTTCCTGCTGGCGTTGTTCTTCTCGCCACTGGCGGCCAGCGTTCCGGCCTTCGCCACCGCGCCAGCACTGCTGTTTGTCGCCGTGTTGATGACTTCAGGTCTGGCGGAAATAGACTGGGACGACATCACCGTCGCCGCACCGGTTGTGGTCACCACGTTGGCCATGCCATTCACTTACTCGATCGCCAACGGCATCGCGTTCGGCTTCATCGCCTGGACCGCGATCAAGCTGCTGTCGGGCCGTGCACGTGAGCTGAACCCGGCGCTGGTGATTCTGTCGATTCTGTTCGTGATCAAGTTGGGTTGGTTCAACGCATGACTTTCGATTCCCAGGCCTACGCCGAGCAACTAGAAGCCAAGGTCACGCGCTTGCGTGATCTGCTGGCGCCGTTCGATGCCCCCGAGCCGACCGTGTTCGACTCGCCGCTGCAGAACTTCCGTCTGCGCGCCGAATTCCGCCTGTGGCGCGAAGGCGGCGAGCGGCATTACGCGATGTTCTCCCAGGACGACAAACGCACGCCGATCCTCATCGAAGAATTCCCGATTGCCAGCCTGCGCATCAATCAGTTGATGCCGCAGTTGAAGGCGGCGTGGCAGGCCAGTTCGGCACTGAGCCACAAGCTGTTTCAGGTGGAATTCCTGACCACGCTGGCCGGCGATGCAATGATCACCCTGTGCTATCACCGCCCGCTGGACGAACACTGGCATACAGCGGCGACGAAGCTGGCGGCGGATCTCGGCGTCAGCATCATTGGTCGCTCGAAGGGCAAGCGCGAAGTGCTTGGCCTCGATTACGTGGTCGAGAAACTCGAGGTCGGCGGTCGCACTTTCAGCTATCGCCAGCCGGAAGGCGCGTTCACCCAGCCAAACGGCACGGTGAACCAGAAGATGCTCAACTGGGCGTACGAGGCATTGGGCGATCGCACGGACGATCTGCTGGAGCTGTACTGCGGCAACGGCAACTTCACCCTGCCGCTCGCCACGCGCGTGCGCAAAGTCCTGGCCACCGAAATCAGCAAGACCTCGGTCAACGCTGCATTGAGCAACCTCAGCGAGAACGCTGTGGATAACGTCACTCTGGTGCGTTTGTCCGCCGAAGAACTGACCGAAGCGCTCAACGAAGTGCGCCCGTTCCGTCGCCTGCAAGGCATCGACCTGAAGAGCTACGAGTTCGGCAGCGTCTTCGTCGACCCGCCGCGCGCCGGCATGGACCCGGACACCTGCGAGCTGACCCGGCGCTTCGACAACATCCTGTACATCTCCTGCAACCCGGAAACCCTGGCGGCGAACATCGCCCAGTTGCACGACACGCACCGTATTACCAAATGCGCGTTGTTCGACCAGTTCCCGTGGACGCATCACATGGAATCGGGTGTGTTGCTGACCCGGCGTTGATTGCGCCATAGCAGATACGAAAAAGCCGTCGTGATTGACGGCTTTTTTGTGGTTTTACAACGCGGGATCGGCCTTGCGTGGTCGCCCGCCCTTTTTGCCATTCGCCCGCGCGGCTGCAGACTTTGCCGCACTGCTCTGACGGCCGTTGCGCGAAGCAACGGCAGAAGCGGCCATGGCTAATAGTGATGGGCTCGCCGAAATCATCCCGGAAATGGAAACGTCGAGGTCTTTACCCTCGTGACAAAGCGCAGTGCCCGCGAAGCCGACTGTCAGGTTTTCATAATCCTCTGCATTGAATCCGTCGAACTCTGGATAACGATCCACCGGTAGCAACACACCGCTGCCGTCTTCAAAACGGATGATCAGGGATGGTTTCTCAAAGGTTACGGAGACAGCCTGCAAGCTATTCGTTCGGCGTGCTTGCCCTTGCTGGATGGCGACGTCAATCATCTCCTCCGTGAGGGGACGACGTGCGGATGGCTTAGCTTTGATGACTTTCATAAATCGATTTCCACTCCTTCCAATGCGTCTATCAATGTCAGAAGAGTTTTGCCCTCGTCTGGCAGATAACGCGCCGATCCCACTCTGTATGTCGTGTCAGTGACGAGCTTCATCCCCAACACTTCGTTTGAATGGCTGTCCCACAATTGATTGTCGAGACAGACAGTTTGCAATTTCGACCACCAGATCCCGCGTGCTCGTCGCAGATGAGCAGGCTGCTCAAGGGATCGACACAAGCCTTCCAGCACGGCCAAGGGTGGTCGGCGAGAAAGCGGCACGACGTCCCAAAGCTCAATATCGTTGTGCCAGAAACTGAACTGTAATCGGGCACTCCAACTGCCCGCATTCACGTGAACGTGTGGTGGGCAATGTTCATCTCGCAGCATGATGACAATCGACAATCCTTTGTAGCTGCACACCTTCATGCTAACCCATCCGTTAGGTTAAAAAGTTTCAGGATTCGAGATTCCTTTCAAATCCGACGACTGGTGATCAAGCACATGACGTTTCACCGCTTTTGAGGCTAGCGTCGGAACGAGTCATGAGTCGGTCAATCTCCGGTAAAAAACGTAAGCAAAGCTGTCGTCATATCTCGATCAATATTGCTTCTGTGCGATCACCGAACATAAAAAGCCACGTCCATTTTTGATCAATTGACCATGGTAACCATCTAGTACATTTTATCTCCACAGGCTGAAATCCTCGGCCAAAGCCAAAAACAATAAGTGGAGTTACCCCTCATGCCCCCTATCGTTCTGGTGCTCAACGGCCCGAACCTGAACCTGCTCGGCACCCGCGAGCCGGCGACTTATGGTCACGAAACCCTGGCGGACATCTCGGCTTTGTGCGGTCGCGCTGCGGAAGAATTCGGCCTGGCCGTGGAGTTTCGCCAGACCAATCACGAAGGCGAACTGCTCGACTGGATTCACGCGGCCCGTGGCCGTTGTGCCGGGATCGTGATCAATCCGGCGGCTTGGACGCACACCTCGGTAGCGATTCGCGATGCGCTGGTGGCCAGCGAACTGCCGGTGATCGAAGTGCACCTGTCCAACGTCCACGCCCGCGAGCCGTTTCGTCATCACTCGTTCGTCTCGGCGATTGCCACAGCGGTAATGGCCGGTTTTGGCAGCCACGGCTATCGATTGGCGCTGGAACATTTCAGCCAGCGGCTGAAGGGGTAAACCGCATGTCTCGCTCTAATGTAATACTCGCCGGACTGATCGGCGCCGGCATTCAGGCCTCGCGCACGCCAGCGCTGCATGAGCACGAAGGTGATGCCCAAGGTCTGCGTTATCTGTATCGACTGATCGATCTCGATCAACTGAAAATGGACAGCACCGCCCTGCCCGACCTGCTGCTGGCGGCCGAGCGTATGAATTACACCGGGCTGAACATTACCTTTCCGTGCAAGCAGGCGATCATCCCGCTGCTTGATGAGTTATCGCCGGAAGCCAAAGGCATCGGCGCGGTGAATACCGTGGTGTTGAAGGACGGCAAACGTGTCGGTCACAACACCGACTGCCTTGGATTCGCCGAGGGTTTTCGTCGAGGTCTGAAAGACGCCGCCCGCGAGCGCGTAGTCCAGATGGGCGCCGGTGGCGCAGGCGCAGCAGTGGCCCACGCATTATTGAGCGAAGGCGTACAGCAACTGACTATTTTCGATGTCGACAGTGAGCGCGCCGAGAGCCTGGCGAATAATCTCAATCAACATTTTGGCGTTGGTCGTGCGGCGGCCGGTCGGGATCTGCCGAGTACGCTGAATCAGGCCGACGGCTTGGTCAATACCACGCCGATGGGCATGGCCAAACTGCCGGGCATGCCGGTGCCGGTCGAACTGCTGCGCAAGGAATTGTGGGTGGCGGAGATTGTGTATTTCCCGCTGGAAACCGAGCTGCTGCGCAATGCTCGCGCTCTGGGTTGCCGGACGCTGGATGGCGGCAATATGGCGGTGTTTCAGGCGGTGAAGGCGTTTGAATTGTTCAGCGGCGTGGTGCCGGATGCGCAGCGGATGCTCGCGCATTTTCAAAGCATGAATGGTTAACACTGTAGGAGTGAGCCTGCTCGCGATGGCGTCCTGTCAGCCAACACATTAGT